>JALUXQ010000064.1 GCA_027013265.1 Campylobacteraceae bacterium
AAAACATATGCCATCTTTTGTATGGTGATGTTGGTTTTTTCTTTGGGATTTTGCCTATTAGAAACTCATATCCTCTGGATCTATATGGGTTTACATCGTAAATCATCTCTATCATGCTATAAATTCCGTCCATCACATCAAATTTTTTGCTATATCCATCCATAAAAATCTTTTCTAAAGATGTTGTTTTTTTGATTTTATTTAGGGTTATAAAAAGCTCTACTGTATCGTTTGATGATTGAAATCTATAGTACCTGTTGATTAACTTATCTTTTATCTTTGATTGATTTGAGTCTAAAAGTGAAAAGTCAAGTGAATTTAAAAATTTTACGATAAGCTTCGCGTTTCCATAAGCATACATGGAGCACACTAGCGATATAAACTCGTCTTTATATCTTGAAGCTACAAGGAGTGGGTCGGCTTTTTCTAAACAAAGCTCATCTTTATTGTCTCTTTTTTTTACTTCATCATTTAGTAGTTTACTGACAGATTCATACACTAACTATCTCTTTTTCGTTTGTTTTTGTTTGCAAATAATCAGAGATATTTATGAGTGAATATGTTACTAAAAATATAAAAAATCCTGGAAAAAAACTGAGCCACCAAGCGATGTCAATCACCTCTTTGCCTTCACTAATGATGGTACCCCAACTGATTTGTGGTGGAGTTATACCGATACCCAAAAAACTAAGACCGCTCTCTGCTAAGATAGCACCACTGACTCCAAAAGTAAAACTGATAAAAAAGATTGGTGCGATGAGTGGCGTATAGTACTTTAGTATGATCTTAACAGGAGAGACCTTTGCTATCTTTAAAATCTTTATAAAAGGCATCTTAGATATCGCAAAACTCTCACTTCTTATCATCCTCGCCATGCCCATCCAACCTGTTATCGAGATAACAATAACCAAAACCAAAATAGAAGCATTTACATAACTAATAAGAGCTAAAAGCAAGAAAAATGTCGGAAATGTAAGAAACAGATCTATCATCACAACTATACTTTTATCTACAACTCCTCTAAAAAATCCCGCACTTACGCCTACAATAAGTCCGACAAAACTGGCTATAAATGCACTCAATACCCCGATGATCAGCGAAACCTGACCACCTTGCATAAGTCTTGCAAAGAGATCTCGTCCAAGCCTGTCTGTGCCAAAAATATGCTTAAATGATGGTGCTAAGAGTATAGAATCTGGGTCGAGTTTATACGCAGATATAGTGTAAAAATATGGAAATGCAAAACAGAGTAAAAATATACCAACAAGAACAAAAATACTTATATACGGGATCTTTTTCAAAAGCAATGTGACCTATTTAGGCTTTTATTCCAAGCAGTGTATTTAGCATTTGATCTATAGTTGTAATAACTTTTGCATTTACTCCATACGCAGTTTGAAACTTCATAAGATTTGTCAACTCTGCATCAGTACTCACTCCACTTATCGACTGAAATTCAGCATTTACTGTGTTAAATAGTGCGGTTGAAGTATCTTTTTCTCTACCTGCTTTTTCGCCATCTGTTGCTATATTTGCTGTAAAAAACCTATAAAAACCATCTAAGCTTTCGTTTACGGTAGAGCCATCTTTTCTATAAAAATCCAATTTATTATACTGAAGCTGAATCATGTCGTTTGCAACATCATTGTTTCCGCTAATCGGTGCTTTATAACCTTGCATTTTACTTGGGTCATTTTTAAGTTCACTCTTAACTGAAATATCAGAGGCATTTGTGCCTGAAAAAAATTGACCAACACCCATGGCTCCTGGAAAATTTGTACCTTTATCTTCTAGTGAGATTTTAAAATTTTCTGACGCATGAGAGGATACAGGATTTATAGAAAAAATGCCTCCTCCAAATGTTGCTGTAAAATAATCACTTATATCGTTCGTTGAGTTATTATCACCATTATCATCGGTATTAGAGTTTATTTTTTCTACTATACTATTTTTGACTGTTCCATCCATAGTTGTTAAAGAGTTGATATTTATACTCTTTCTTGCAACCTCTTTGCCAGAATTGTCATACATAACCAAATCAAATGTTCCAGTTTTAATATTTAAAGAAGAGTTAAGTAGTGATGTATCTGCTTTTATATTGTCATGTACGGGGGATTGCTTACTTAAGCTTGCACTCTTTGCATATATGTTGTTTGTCTGAACTATTAGAGTATTTGCAAATGTATCTAAATTATCTACATAGCTTTGCATGATACCATCGCTTGGATATCCTCCATTTGTCTTTTTATCCAAGACTCTACCTCTAAGATCTAACATAGCTCCGATTTTGCCACCTTGAATCTTATCTGTTATGTCGTATTTCCTCCCATCTTGCGTTTCGGAGTATAGTGAATAGTAATTGCTTTGATTTCCACTATTGTCTATAACAATAGGATGAAAAGTTGACGCATCAACAAAGGAGTTTCCAGCTATATTTAGATGATAATCCAAACCTTGATCAGTCATATTTGGGTCAATATTATTATTAGAAGTGATTTGACCTTTAAAAACAGAGAAGCTAAGCATTTTTGATAGAGTTAGCTCAAGCTTATCTCTTTGGTCTCTTAAATCATTTGCCCTGTTTGGATTTACACTCTCGACATTTCCTATCTCTTTATTTATATTTGCAATTTGCTGACCCATCTGATTTACTTCAATTATATTTGATTTAAGCTCATCATTTATAGTATTCTGCAAATCTCTTAAAGTCTTTCTTGATTCATTTATTCTAGATGTTAATGTAGCAGCATTTTGCACTAAGGCTACCTTTTGCGAACCATCATTTGTGTTTGATGAAAAGTCATTCCATGAATTAAAGTAGTTAGTCAAATCATTTGCTACACCCAAATCTTTCAAATCTGGAAAGTGTTTTGCAACCTCAGTCAATCTTTGTTCTGAAAAATCACTATAGGAGAGTGAATTTGAACTATCTTTTAGTCTCTGGTATGTATATTCATCATGAATTCTAGCTATCTGAGTAACTCTTACTCCTGTACCTATATCTCCAGGAATTGTATGAAACGGAACAGAAGCGGATGTGATTACTCGTTGTCTTGTGTAGTAGTCATTGTTTGCATTTGCTATATTGTGGCTTGTCGTAGAGGTTGCCACTTCAGCTGCAGAAAGCCCTGAGTAGCCAGTATTTAATGCACTAAATAGACTCATCACACACTCACTTTTAAGATACTTGCTGGCCTATGGTCACTTTTATGATAGCCATCCATCTCTCGTGGAAAAATCTTATCCAAAAGTGTATTGTAAAATTCACTTATAATTACTACAAACTTGGCATACTCTTTATTTTTATCTTTAAGTATCGATAGTTTTGCTTTCATCTTATTTAATAAATCTCTCTCTTCGTTGCCCAAGACCTTATCCAACTCTTTCTCTTCACTATCCTTAACAATCTTAACCAACTCATTATCAAGCAGTATCTTTTTGTGTTCAAACGCTTTAATTAGATCATTTTTTATTTTGGTGCGCTCAAATACCAGCTCATGATTAGCCTCTTTAATATCTTTTATATCTTTGCTGGTTAATTCTATTAGATTATCAATATCACTTATTGAATTTTCAAGATAGTGTAGTAACATAATATCCCTTTTGATTTTAAAGGGTTAGATAATTTCCTTTACGATAGCCTGTACAGTCTTTTGAGTATCTAATTCGTACTCTCCATTTTTAATCTGCTCTTTTATCGTATCAACTTTATCTAATCCTCTATTTTCTTTGACAGGAGCTGCCCTCTTGTCACCACCTGTTTTTTTCGCATGCTGTAAATAAGATATATCTCCAGCTCCTACTTTTGAAATCATTTCATGACCTTTATAAAGCACCTTTTAGGAGATGCTTGGATTCTTACCACATAAATCGTCATAAAATAATAATTATTAAGTCTTTCGCTTCAAAAAATCAAACAACATTTGACTAAAGCCAAATTTACCGCCCATAGCCTTACTTATTGCATCATTATACATGGAGTTATATATCTTATCTCCTGCATCTTTTGTGAAAAATTTGTTGTCATGCTTCAATGAAACATCTAGTATCTTTTTGATGAAAAATGCTTCAAAATTATCTGTCTGTTTTTTTAATTTTACATCATTTTCTGTATCCATCTTGGTCGGAACTTTTGCCAAATTTTCATAAGAAAAAATGGCTGTACTATTGATTCTGTTTACCATTATATAATCTCCAATACAGCATTTATTGCCCCTGCTCTTTTTATATTTTCTATAATCGAAATGATATCTTTTGGCTTCGCTCCTAGTTTATGTAAAGCTCTTGTTATATTTGCTACTGTTATCTCTTTTTTATCCATGTTTAGTTGATTTTGATTTACGGCTATTTGAACACCATCTTTCATGTTCAGATCATTTTTATCAATAGGAAGTGTTTTTCTTGGCTCTATCTTTATAGTTATATCACCATGCGTGATAACAACAGGACTCACATGTATGTTTATACCGCTCACCACTGTTCCTGTCCGCTCATCTATCACTATCTTGTCCTCTTTTTGATACTGCACATTGACATTTTGAACTTTTGCTAAAAATTCTACCATAGAGATATCTTGAGGCTTTTCAAGTCTTACAGTCCTTGGGTCAATCGCTGTTGCAACTTTCTCGTCAAAAAATTTATTAAGTGCTTTTTGTATTGAAATTGCTGTATTAAAATCCGATCTTTGCAAACTTAGATTTGCAAACTTTTGGTGATATATGTCATACACAACATCTCTTTCAACCAAGGCTCCATTAAATATCGTTCCATTTGTGGAGTGGTTTAACTGTCCGCCACCTTTACCATTCATACCTCCAATTGTGATTGAGCCTTGCGAGAGTGCATAGATTTTACCATCAACTCCCTTTAGTGCTGTCATCAAAAGTGTTCCACCTTGTAGTGATTTAGCATCACCAATAGAGGATATAACAACATCAAGTTTATCACCCTGTCTTGCAAAAGCGGGTAGTGTAGCTGTCACTATAACGGCTGCTATATTTTTTGATTTGATATCAGCTGGTTTGATTTTAACATTTACAGTTTGCAAAAGATTTGATAATGACTGTAGAGTAAACAGAGATGAACTTCCATCTCCTGTACCATTTAATCCGACAACCAAACCATATCCTATGAGTTTATTTTCTCTTACCCCTATGATATTTGATATATCTTTTATCTTTGCCGCCTGTAAGAGTGAAAAATTGAAAAAAATAAACACAACTGCAATGATAAGCTTCATCATCTTCCTTTAATTTTAATAATAGACTTGTTGCAGTATATCAAAGCAATATATGTTCCATTTTGCTTACTTATAAAATTTTCAATCTTATATTTTCAAAACATTTATATTAAAACTAAACTCTGAGCCTACTCCTACCTTGCTTTTAACTTTTAAGTCTATCTTGTGTAGTTTCAGTATATATTTTACGATATACAACCCGACCCCTATGGAATTGTCCCAACTAAGTGCATCCACTCTAAAAAACCTTTTTGTTAAGTTTTTTATATCGTCCTCGCGTATACCTATCCCCTTATCAATAACTTTTAGAAAGCCTTTTTCTATTTTTACTGTTACCTCATCTTCTGAATATTTCAATGCATTTTCAATCAAATTTACAAATAAATTTTCAAACATTACAATGTCAGCTCTTATCTTTAAGCTCTCTACCTCAATAGATATATCTCTATTTTTATACTTTTGCAAAAGCATATCTTTTACATCGTTTAGAACTAGATTTATATCAAAAGATGTAATATTTGGCACAAACGAATCACTCTCAAGCTTAATCGCCATCGACAATCTATCAATCATATATGATATCTTTTGGGCGTTTTGAATAACTTTATCTAAAAATTTATCTCGTATATCTATACTCAAATCTGAATCTTCTCTTACACTTTGCGCATATCCCATGATAGCAGCAACTGGATTTTTAAATTCATGGCTTATCGCAGATATAATGTCACCTTGTTGCTTATTTAGCTCTTTTAACATTTTGGTATGCTTAGTTTTCAGAATGTTTCTCTTCTCTAATTTTTTTGAAACTACATTTATCTGTTTTACTATAATGTCAAACTCTTTACAACATTGTGCCTTATCAAATATAGTATCATATTTTTTAGCTATGATACTATCTAGCCCATCTCGTATCTTATCTAAATCCCTCGAAATTTTCACATTCATTTTAAAAGCTATCCATAATGATAAAATCATGGTACTTGAAAACATCAAAATTGCATAAATCCAAAACCTTAAAAACTTCTTTTTTATATTTTCTAGCGGATATGCCATCCTAATATAAAATTTATCCGTTTTTTTAGCAACATACAGCAGGTTTGCATCGATACTAACCGAATGTCGCACACTATAACCAAATACATTTACTCTTGATTTAACAATTTCAGGTCGATTTATATGATTATCCATGCCATCTATATTGCGGTTGCTCTCATATATAACATTCCCATCTAAATCGACTATGGTTACCCTTATATCTGTTTGTCGATGAATTTTTTTAATAACTTTATCGATATTTTGTGACTTTGCATATATAATCTCAAATTGACTTATCATATTTTTTAGCATTGTCTCATAATTGCTAGTTTCGATTTTACTAATAAGGTAATATCCTGAAGCCGAGACTACAATAACAACTATAAAAAAGAGTAAAAATAGCTTACGAAAATATATCTGATTTAATCTTAGCAAAATCTATATCCTATGCCTCTTATCGCAGTTATATAGCTATTTTTTTCTAACTCTATCCTCTTTTTTAGCCTATTCACAGCCACATTTAATGTTTTATATTGCCTTGTCTCCTTGTCTCTCCAGACATTTTCTAAAATCTCATCTCTATTTAACACTACACCTCTATTTTCGACAAAAAAGAGTAAAAGATCAAACTCTAATTTACTTAATTTTATTTTTTGACCACACACAAAAGCCTCTCTTGCATCTAAGTCAAGTGAAATACTTTTGTATGCCAACTTCCCACTACCCACACTTTTTGTGCGTTTCAAAATAGCCTTAATGCGAAGTAAGAGTTCTTGTATATTATATGGCTTCGTGATATAATCATCTCCGCCCCTTAAAAAACCCTCCTCTATATCTCTGTCACTATCTTTTGCACTCAGAAATACAACAGGGATTTGATGCCCTTTTTCTCTTATCTTTGCAACAAATTGACTTCCTTCAACACCAGGAAGATTTCTATCGACTATAAGCAAATCTGGCTGTTCCTGCTCTAAAAAATCTTCCACTTTTTTAGTAGACAAAAAACCTACTACTTCATAACCCTCTTTACCTAATCTATACTCTAAGAGTTCAAGCAGATCCTCTTCGTCTTCTATAACAACTATTAGTGCACTCATTACAACTTTAACTTTCCACCTTTTTGTGCAAAAAATGATAGTTTTACTATATTTAGACTTCTATCGCTTATTCTCTCTAGTTTTCGCATACTTTTAAGAAAAACTACAAAATCCTTTGCCATATCAGGACTCATACATATCTGCTCCATAGCATTGTGCTCCAATATAGAGTGTATATCATCGCATTTTGACTCTTCAACATTTACAAGCCTGTATAACTCTTCTAATTTATCTATAGAGTCGGTTTTTAGGGATTCTATAGCGGAATTAAGTGACTTTTTTGTGCTCGACATGTAAGCTAGTGTATCGTCTCTAAGAGTACTCAAATCAAACTCGCCACCTATTTGCATCTTTATGCTTTTTGCGCAACTTCTTATGTAGTCACTTATGCGAGTGAGCTCACTTGTGATTTTCAAATGAGCTATAACCACTCTTAAATCTCTAGCTTCTGGAGAGAAAAGAGCTAAAGTTTTTATGATTTCATTATCTATCTTGCTATTTACATCGTGTGAATTTTTCAGCATAGCTCTTGCGCGACTTGCCTTTTTAACATCAGTATCCTTAAAAGCATCCCGAGTTAATTCGCAAGCTTCTAAAATCATAGTTGCAAAGTCTAAAACTCTATTTCTTGATTTATCCAATATCTCTTTATAACTCTTAAGCATCAACCAAACCTCCCTGTTATATAGTCTTCAGTCAATTTCTCTTTTGGATTTAGAAAAATTTTCTCTGTTTTATTATACTCTACCAACTCTCCCATATACATAAAGGCGGTATAGTTACTAAGACGGCTAGCTTGTTGCATATTATGCGTTACTATGACTATAGATATATCTTTTTTTAATTCGCTTATCAACTCCTCTATCGCTTTTGTGGATATCGGGTCAAGTGCACTTGTAGGCTCATCAAAAAGTATAACCTCAGGTTTTAGCGCAACCGCTCTTGCTATGCACAATCTTTGCTGCTGTCCACCACTCATGCCCATAGCACTCTCTTTTAGTCTGTCTTTACACTCATCCCAAATAGCTGCATCCCTTAGTGCTGTTTCAACTTTTTCGTCCAAGATATTTTTATCTTTTATACCATCCAATCTCAAACCGTATGCAACATTGTCATATATACTCATAGGAAATGGTGTCGGCTTTTGAAAAATCATACCAACTCTTTGTCTGAGTCTTATAAAGTCATTCTCTTTTTTTATATCAAGTATATTTTCAAACTCATCACTTTTTACATTTAGAAGATTTATCTCCCCTGTGTATTCATTATTTGGATATAAATCATGTATTCTATTTATAGATCTTAAAAGCGTAGATTTTCCACATCCACTAGGTCCAATCATTGCTGTTATTTTGTTTTTATATACAGGCATATTTATGTTCATCAAAGATGGTTTTGGTGCTCCTGCGTATTTGAAAGAAAAATCTTTTATATCCATTATCAACTCTTTTGCCATTTTTATCCTTTATCTCTTATGATGAATCTTCCTATCAAGTTTATAACAAGCACTATAACTGTAAGTAAAAATGATGCCGCCCATGCCAAATCTCTTGCCTTGTCTGTTGGAAAATTGGCAAGGTCATAGATGCTGACTGTCAAGGATGGAAAAGCATTGCCCAAATCCGTTGACCAAAAGCTATTTGTTCCACTAGTAAAAAGCAAAGGTGCAGTCTCTCCTATCACTCTTGCAAATGCCAAAAGTATGCCTGTCATCAGTCCAACTTTAGCAGCTTTTAAAATTATCTGCAAAATCACTTTATGTTTGCTTCCACCAAGCGCAATACCTGCTTCTCTGAGCTCAATTGGCACCAATGATAGCATATTGTCAGTCGTACTTACAACTATCGGTATAAGCATAATAGCAAGTGCGATAGACCCTGCCCAGCCGTTTATACCACCAAATGGAGCCACAAAAACTGCAAAAACAAATGCGCCTATGACGATAGATGGAGCACTCATCATTATATCACTCAAATCTCTGATGATATTTGCATACTTTCCGCTTCCATACTCTCTTAAGTATATGCCAGCCAGCATCCCAAGAGGCACACCTATAATTGTAGCGATAAGTGCCATCATAAATTGACCAAATATCAAGTTTCTAAGACCGCCGTCCACCAAATCTTTTGTAAAAAGTGAAAAATCAAGCGCATTTAGACCTTTTAAAAAAAGAGTGATGAGTATCCAAAAGAGAAAAATCAAACCTAAAAGCGCAGATATAGTTGATAGAGCAAGTATTATCTTGTTTATAATCAGTCTTCTTTTTTCTGTGCCTTTCATCTTCTCCCCCTTAAAAAATAAAACTTGGCGGCACCAATAGTGATAAAACTAAACACAAACAGTATAAAGGCAAGATAGAAGAGTGAACTCATCATATCACCACTCGCCTCTCCAAAGTTATTTGCCAAAACAACTGGTATAGATATAGTTGGATTGGTTAAACTACCTGGCACTTTAAATACGCTTCCGATTAAAAATGCAACTGCCATAGTTTCACCCAATGCTCTTCCAAGTGATAGTACCACGGAGCCTATGATTCCCACTTTCGCATAAGGAAAAATGACATCTTTAACAACTTCAAACTTTGTTGCCCCCAAGGCATAGGCGGACTCTTTTATTACATCCGGTGTTGTATTCATGGCATCTCGTGTGATAGCAGCCATAAAAGGGAGTATCATGATTCCAAGTACCAAACCTGCAATCAAAAGAGACATTTGTGAGCCTCCAAAAGTATTTTGCACAATAGGAGCAAAATAGAAAAGCCCCCACATCCCATAAATGATACTTGGAATCGCAGCTAGTAGCTCTATAGCTATCCCAACAGGCTTTATGAGAAAATCTGGAGCGATTTCTGATAAAAAAACTGCTATTCCCATGGCTATCGGAATAGAGAAAGTCATCGCTATCAGAGTCGAGAGTATCGTTCCGACTATCGGAATATATCCGCCAAAAATTGTATCAGTTTTTACATTTGTATTTGTATCCACACTCTCATCTACAGCTTTATCACCTGCACTATTATCCAAGCTTTCACTATCTCCCAATACAGAACTATCATCAGCAAACAGATTGTCATTATTCATACTGACATCATCGTTAGTTTTGGAAGTTTTAGCTATCAGTTTTGATGGATTTGTTTTGGATTCTGTAGATTTGATTTCGATAGTTTTATTCCACCT
This sequence comes from Campylobacteraceae bacterium, assembly GCA_027013265.1. Lineage (GTDB taxonomy): Bacteria > Campylobacterota > Campylobacteria > Campylobacterales > Sulfurospirillaceae > JAADIZ01. The sequence goes on from JALUXQ010000064.1 coordinate 10,551, forward strand.
GCTATCGACTAAAAAGTAAACTCCATACTTGTTGATTGCAGATTTTGCATCGAAAAAAAGCATTATAAATATGGATACCAATACAATAAGTATAAGGGTTGCACTTAAAAATGCGACCCTTTTAAATACAAGCTCTTTGTTCACTAATTAATTCCGTTATTTTTCCAGTATTTTTTTATCTTGTCGGTTAAGCTTTTAGGAAGTGGAACATAGTAAAGTTTTTTTGCTATGTCTTTACCATTATCAAAAGCCCAGTCATAAAAAGCAGCAACTTTTTTATTTTGCTCAACTTTCTCTTTTGGCATAATGATAAATGTACTTGCAACCATTGGATAAGAATCTTTTCCTTTTGGGTAACCTATAACAGAATAAAATCCCTTTTTAGGATCAAAATCAGCTCCTGCGGCCGCAGCTTGAAATGTTTTCATGCTTGGTTTTACAAAGTATCCGTCTCTATTTTCCACAAGAGCTACTTTTGCATTTGTTTCTATAGCATAAGCATACTCAATATATCCTATAGAGTATGGAGTTTGTTTTATGATTGAGCTAACACCAGGGTTTCCTTTTCCACCCAAGTTGTTACTTGGCCAGTTTACACTCTTTTTAACTCCATAATGCTTTCTCCAGTCTTTACTAACACTTGCTAGAAAGTATGTAAAGTTCCAAGTAGTGCCTGATGAGTCACTTCTTCTTGCAAATACTATCTTTTTGTGCGGAAGTTTTAAGTTGGGATTGATAGCTGTTAACATCTGGTTATCCCAATACTTTAACTTGCCTTCGGCTATAGCAACGATAGCTTTATCGGTAAGTTTTAGAGCAAGACTTGAGACTCCTGGGATGTTGTATGCCATAACTGTAGCGCCAACTATCGCTGGAAATTGAAGCATTTTATATTTTGCTTGTGCTTTTGGGCTCAACGGTGCATCAGTTCCACCAAAATCAACCAATCTAGCAGTTGCATCTTTGATACCTTTTCCACTTCCGCCACCGTTATACTGTACCTGTTTTCCTGTGGCTTTATAGTAAGCTTTCGCCCATGCCTGATTTATAGGGAGTACAAAACTAGAGCCATCACCTTTTACAAGATCTCCTGCCATCAAACTTGCTACACACATTGCACTTGCAACTGATACCGAAACTATTTTCTTCATAAAAATTCTCCTTAATTTTAATTACAAGTGTAATTGTACAAAAACTTAATAACAAAATGGATACAAAAACTATACTTCATAATAGGATAATGAACTCTTTCCAAATTTTTTTATTTTTGCAAGCGAATATAGACCAATATGCTTAGGCAACTCATAAGAACTAATATGTTCTATGGTGATAAGTTTTACCATCTCTTCAGGTATCCGTTGGATAAGATTATAAACTCTTTCATACACATCATCCATCCCATCTCTTGTGCAAAATGGTGGATCAAAATAGAAAAAAGCTCTATTTTTAAGAGACTGAACCAAAGTATCTAGGTAGTCAAAACTATCTGCCATTTTACAAGTTGAATTCTTAGCATCTATAATATCACAATTTTGTTTTAGGATTGTAAATGCTTTATCGTCTTTTTCTATGAAATATGCATGAGATGCTCCTCTACTAAGAGCCTCTAACCCCATAGAACCACTTCCTCCAAAAACCTCCACAAAAATTTCATCTACTATATCAAACTGTATAGTGTCAAAATAGGACTCTTTGAGTATGGATTTTGTACTTCTAGTGCTATCAAGGGAAGGCAGTTTTAGTTTTTTGCCTTTATATTTACCTGCACTAATAGTTGTGAATATCTCTCTACTCATCTATTATATCCATAATATCATCTCTAAATTTATCCAACAAAAGCTTTATCTTTCGCTTTTTATTATCTCTGCTAGATTTAGAAGCATCACTAACAGCTCGATTGTTCAAACATACATTGTTATAAAATTTATCTAACTCTATCATAAGGGTTGACTCAGAAAATGGTGATTTTAGATTTGAATCTTCGTTAGATATGATAAATTGTGGCTTATCTAACTCCAACTTTTGGTCACTTATCACAAAATCACATTTTTTATATGGCGATATACTATTTTTTAAGAAAATATTTAACGATTTTGATAAAAGTAAAGATTGACACATCAATGCAACTTTCATGCTTCTCCTAGGCAAGATAAACTAGTGTGTAATTTTATCATATCTTTTATAAAAACTTCTAAATAAATAAATTTTTTTGCCGATTTATGGTTAGAATGTCAAGTCAAGGAGGACAAAATGGATATATTTAGCGTAGCAAACAAGCAGGTGTCTCAAGCAACTCAACCAAGAGTTGAGTCTACTGCAAGCACTAGAAATACTGTGGAGCAGACAAATAGTAGCGCAAAAACACAAAAGGATCAAATACCTGATGCAAAAAATATTAAGAGCCAGCTCAATAAAACAATCAAGCATCTAAATGAGCATATGAAAGCACTGGATACAAATGTAACATTTGGTTTTAACGATAAAATAGACTCAATGTTTGTAAGTGTTATGGAGAAAAATACGGGTACAATCATAAGAAAAATACCTACTGAAGAGGCGATGAAACTATCTGAAAAAATGAAAGAGATAGTTGGTATGATTTTTGATAAAAAAGGATAAATAATGGCATCAGCACTCAGTTCACTAGGTCTAGGAAGCCAAGGAGCATTAAGTTATAAGGTTATAGATCAGCTAAGAGCAGCTGATAATAAAATCATGATAACGCCGATTGACAATAAAATAAGTAAAAACAAAACAAAAACAAATGACCTATCATCTCTAATTACTCTTACAGCTTCACTAAAAGCAGAGACAAGCACTCTATCTAGTGAAACGAGTTATCTCAAAAGAACAGCTACATCTTCCAATACTGGAGTATCTGTAAGCGTTAAAGATGGAACAGAGATTCAGGACTTTTCATTTAATGTGACTACTTTAGCAAAAAGGGATATTAATGAGAGCAAAGCATTCACAAAAGAGAGTGATACTTTTGCCTCAGCTAACGATACAATAAACTTTAATATTGATGGGAAGAATTATACAGTTGATGTTTTGCCAACCGACTCTATAAAGACTTTTAAAGGCAAAATTTTTGATGCAACAAATGGTAAAATAACAGCATCACTGTTAAATGTCGGTGGAATCAGCCCTTATAAGTTGGTTTTGAAATCTACAGACACAGGAGTAAATAACGCGATAACCGTAACATCTGCTGGAATAACAAACGGAACAACAAATCTAGGGTTAACCAATATACAACCAGCTGCAGATCTACATGCTACATTCAATGGAGTTCAAATTACAAGAACAACAAATACAGTATCTGATTTGATTACGGGAGCCACTATAACTGCAAATGATAATGTAAATTCAAATATATCTATCATGCAAGATACAAGTGCAATTAGTGACAGTATAAGCTCTTTTGTAACTAGATACAATTCATTGATGAGCAATCTTAATGAATCAACAAAATATGATGTAAAAACAAAAGTAACAGGTATATTTCAGGGAACTTCAGAAGTCAAATCTTTAAAGTCAGACATAAGTAGATATCTTTTAAGTATTGATCCAAACGGAAGGAGTCTATCTGATTATGGAGTAACTCTCAATAGTGCTGGTAATTTGGAATTTGATAAAACAACATTTAACAATAAAATGCAAAGTAGCAGTGCTGATGTTGAAAACTTTTTTAGAGGAGATGGCAAGACAAATGGTTTTTTTACAAACTACAACTCGATGCTGTCAAATTATATAGATAAAAACAAAGGAATATTGACAAGATACAATACAGAACTATCTGATGAACAGAAGACACTAGAAAAGAGCAAAGTAACAGAAACGGCTAGGTTAGACAAAAAATATGCCACTATGGTTAAAAAATTTGCTGCCTATGATAGTATTATCAGCAAACTAACTTCATCATTCCAATCTTTATCAATGCAAATAAGTAGCATGATAAATGGGAAAAATGGATAAAGGATAAGATATGAGTCCAAACTTAGCATATGCAGCATATTCGCAAAATAATATATCCATAGAATCATCAGAAAAATTAATAGAGATGCTTTATGAGGGGATTTTAAGATTTGCTTCTCTTGCCAAAAGAGCGGTAGAGACAAAAAATATAGAGAAAAAAGCATATTGGATAAATAGAACAGTTGCCATATTTTCTGAGCTTCTAAATTATATAAATTATGATGCTGGCAATATTTCAAACTATTTAACAGGATTGTATCTGCATCAGATAAAAACTCTAAGTATCGCAAATATGGAAAATGATAGTAAAAAAATCGAAGAAGTTATATCTGTAACAAAAGAGTTGCTACAAGCTTGGAGAGAAGAGACAAGTCATGACTTGGACAAATAGTCTAAAGATAGCAATCATAGAGAAAGATATCCAAGGTATATCTAAACTGATAAAAACACTACCACAATTTACAGAACTAGATAAAGCCAAAGAGGCTTTATCTTTGGTATCAACAGCCATTGAACTTGTTGATACCGAAAAACAAAAAATCTTAGAAACTATGCAAAAAATCAAAAAAACAAAAGAGTTCTTAAGCTCCTAAATAGGCCTCTTTTACTCTTTCATCTTTTAAAAGCTCTAATGAGTTTCCACTCATCACGATTTTACCATTTTCAAGCACATAAGCTCTATCTGTTATACTCAAAGCCAAAAAGGCATTTTGTTCGACTATAAATATCGTAGTTCCACTGTCTCTTAGGGATTTAATGGCTTTAAATATCTCTTCGACTACAATAGGAGCCAATCCCATACTAGGCTCATCCAAGAGTAAAAGTTTTGGTCTGCTCATCAAAGCACGCCCAACTGCTACCATCTGTTGTTGACCGCCTGAGAGAGTTCCTGCATATTCATGTGATTTTTCTTTTAGGATTGGAAATTGCTCGTATATCTTCTTTATATCATCTTCAATATCACTATCAGATCTCAAGTAAGCCCCTAGTCTCAAGTTTTCCTCGACACTTAGAATTGAAAAAAGACCCCTACCCTCAGGAATCTGGGTAATAGCCAATTTTGCCACATCATGAGATTCAAGTTTTGTTATATTGCTACCTTCAAAAAAAATCTCTCCACTTTTTGCATTGTGAAGCCCACTAATAGTCCTTAAAAGTGTAGTTTTTCCAGCTCCATTAGCACCTATCAATGAAACGATTTCACCTCTGTTTATATGAAGGCTTACATCGCTAAGTGCTATGATTTGTTTATAGTTGCAACTCAGATTTTCTACCCTTAACATACCACACCACTCCCTAGATATGCTCTTATAACATCTTCATTATTTGCGATCTCTTCTGGAGTTCCTTGCGCCAATTTTTTACCAAAGTTCATCACTGTTATGTAGTCTGATATCTGCATGACCATCTTCATGTCATGCTCTACTAATATGATAGTTACTTCATCGGCAACGACTGTTTTTATCAGATTTGAAACCTCTTGTGTCTCTTTTGGATTGAGTCCTGCAACAGGCTCGTCAAGCAAAATCAGCTCTGGAGATGTCCCTAAAGCCCGCACAATTTCCAGCTTTTTTAAGATACCGTAAGATAGATTTTCAGCTTTTTGATTGGCTAACTTTTCTAGTCCTATAAGCCCCAAAAGATGTAAGGCTCTTTGTTTGTGCCTAGCTTCATCAGCTTGTATGGACTTTGCTCTAAAGCATGATTTTAACAAACTCTTATCCATATATTTATCAAATCCTAAAAGAACATTTTCTAGCACTGTTAGATTTTCACAAATTTCCAAATTCTGAAAAGTTCTGCAAATCCCTCTATATACCAACTTATCCGTAGAGATATTTGTGATATCAGCTCCATCTAAAAATATAGTTCCGCTATCGACTTTATAAACACCTGTTATCATATTTACCAAAGTTGTTTTACCCGCTCCATTTGGTCCTATTATGGAGTGGATGCTACCTTTTTTTACTCTAAAGCTTAAGTCATCTACTGCTTTTATTCCGCCAAATTGCTTGGTTACACTATTTATTTGAAGCAAACAACCTCCCTCTTACATCTTCATAAACCGACGCGATACCTTTTGGCATAAAAATCATAACAAAGATAATGATAGCACCATATATCAAAGTTTGATAATCTTCAAAAGATGTCAAAAGCTGAGGAAGTATAGTTAGTATAACCGCACCTATTATGGCTCCATAAATTCTTCCTAGTCCACCAAGTACTACCATCACCACAAGTTCAATCGAGTGAGAAAAGCTAGCTTCGCTTGGAGATATAAAGCCCGAAAAAAAAGCATAAAGACTTCCTGCAATAGTCGCAATTACAACAGATATCACAAAAACTATACTCTTATAGTGTGACACATTTATGCCAACGCTATTTGCTGCTTTTTCGCTTCCTTCAATCGACCTAAGCACTCTTCCAAAGGGAGAATTTATAAGATTTGTGAACATCCAAATGGTAAAAACAAGCAAAATGGCACATAACACATACCATTGT
>JALUXQ010000065.1 GCA_027013265.1 Campylobacteraceae bacterium
TCACTTCACCAATAACTTCAGCATCTAAATCCCATTTTCTAAAAATATCCAAAACTTTCTCTTCATATCCAGCTTTTGCACATATAAGCATCCTCTCTTGAGATTCGCTGAGCATAAATTCAAATGGCTGCATACTCTCTTCACGGGCAGGAACTCTATCTAGGTGCATCACCATACCGCTTCCGCTTCGTCCAGCCATCTCAAATGAACTACTTGTTAGTCCAGCTGCGCCCATATCTTGGATACCAACTATATAATCATATTTAAAGAGTTCTAAACAAGCTTCGAGCAAAAGTTTCTCTGCAAATGGATCACCAACTTGAACAGTAGGACGAAGAGATTTATTTTCCTCGCTAAAACTATCACTTGCCATAACAGCACCGCCTAGTCCATCACGACCTGTTTTGCTGCCTACATAAATCACAGGATTTCCAACACCCTCAGCCAATCCATAAAAAATCTCATCTGTTTTCGCAAGTCCTAATGTAAAAGCATTTACAAGTATATTTCCGTTATAACACTCCTCAAAAGAGCACTCACCACCAATAGTTGGCACTCCCATACAGTTGCCATAATCACCGATACCTGCCACTACTCCTCGCACCAGATATCTTTGGTGTTTTGATATTTTATCGTTATTTACTACATTTCCAAATCTTAGCGAATTCATATTTGCAACTGGTCTTGCACCCATCGTGAAAACATCTCTTAAGATTCCGCCAACTCCTGTGGCAGCTCCTTGATATGGCTCTATAAAACTTGGATGATTATGTGATTCCATCTTGAATACCGCAGCTATTCCATCTCCAACATCGATAACACCTGCATTTTCTCCTGGACCTTGAATAACCCATGGAGCAGTTGTAGGAAAACCATTTAGGTACTTTTTGCTTGATTTATAAGAGCAGTGTTCACTCCACATAGAGGAAAATATCTTTAACTCCAAAAGATTTGGCTCTCGACCCATAATTTTTAAAATATTTTGATATTCATCACCTGTAAGCTTATGTTCTTTTAATACTTCTTCTAAGTTTTCCATTTAATCAACCTAATAAAATAAATTGTCACATTTTACTAAAAAAGTGCTAAATGCGTATTGAATGTAGTAGATTTATTGCAAAAAATCTACTATTTTCCCAGACAAAAGCTGCCGAACATTTTGTCTAAAATCTCATCTCTTTCAAAATTTTTTGTAATTTTTGTGATGGAGCTTATAGCTTCGTTTATATGAAAAGCAAAAAGTTCCAACTCTCCTTCATTTAAGACATTTTTGCTTAAAATTATCTCTTCATAAGTTGATTTTACAGCTAACATTTGCCTTTTGGAAGTTAAAATCAATGAGTCATCTTGTCCTATAAAATCCAATATCTTTTTTAGTTTTTCTACTACCAAATCACTATTTTTTTTACAAGTAATTTGTATAAAATCATCTAAATTTTTACTATTAAATCTCTTTGGCAAATCAATCTTGTTTAACACCTTTATAACATGTCTATCTTTTGAGTGATTCTTTATGATGTCAAGTATCAGTTCATCTTCACCATCCATAACTCTTGAGTTATCAAATAGTGCGATAACTATATCGGCAGACTCTATCGCGATTTTTGACCTTTGCACTCCTATCTTTTCGATATCATCATTTGCCTCTCTGATTCCAGCAGTATCGACTATTTTGATAAGATGTGTACCGATTCTTATCTCCTCTTCTATCGTATCTCTCGTAGTTCCAGCGATTTCACTGATGATGGCACGGTCATAATTTAGAAGTGAATTTAGAAGTGAACTTTTACCAACATTTGGTTTGCCAACAATTGCAACTCGAAAACCCTCTATCAATCCTTCTCTTTTTTTAGAGCTATCATATGTAGTTTTCAAAAGTAAGCTAAGATTGCTCAGTTTATCACTTATCTGATGGACTAAATCAGGCGGTAAATCCTCTTCTGCATAGTCGATATTTACTTCAACAAAAGCCAATATTTCTATCAAGTCTTCTCTGATTTTATAGACAAAATCTTTAAGTTCACCCTTCATCTGTCTAGCTAAAATCTTCGCAGAATCTATACTTTTTGTCTCTATAAGTTTTGCTATAGCCTCAGCTTCACAAAGATCAATTCTTCCATTTAAGAAGGCTCTTTTTGAAAATTCACCAGGGTTTGCAAGTCTTGCTCCGCAGTGGATGACCTCTTCTAAAATTATGCTTGCTACCACTATGCCACCATGGCACTGAAACTCTACAATATCTTCAGCAGTAAACGAATGAGGAGCTTGAAAATAGACAACGATAGACTCATCAATCAAATCATCTTTTTTATCATAGACAGAGGTTAAATAGGAATATCTAGGGGTAAAATCTTCTCTTTTTGTTAGTTTTTTTGCTATCTCTTTTGCACCTTGCCCACTAACTCTCACTACAGAGATAGAGCCTATGCCGTGGGCAGTTGCGATAGCTGCTATTGTGTCAGTGGAGCTTATTTTGTTTTCCTGTTAAAATCATTTATAACGATAAATCTTCCTCCACTCCTTGCAGATTTTATACCGACATATTTTTCGCTAAATTCAGCTCTTAGTTTCTCAAGTGCTATCTTTATAAGAACACCATCGAGCACTTTCGTCTGCCCTCTTCCGTTGGTTTTAACTCTTTGGATAACAGGCACTAGATATTTACTTATCATCTCTTCTTGGTTTTTCAAAAATTCTGCGATTTCCAACCTAATGTTTGCACCATATTTTATATTTATCCAATTGTATAAAAAGTATGACAGTGCCTTGTATCTATACCCCTCTTTTCCTATAAGTAAAGCTGCATCAACACCACCAAATTCGAGCAAGATTGTATCTTCGTTGTATTTTTCAACTTTTATCTCATCCATCTCAAAACAACTCTCTTTGAAGAGTCTGTTTATATCGACTGCTATCTGCTTAACTGCTTCATCGATATCAACCTTAAGAACCTGTTTTTTTGGCTCTCTTTTTTGGACTACTCTTGGAGCCTCTTTGTCTTCAGAAATTTCCTGTTTTTTGGCTTGGTGATTCTGTTTTACAGCTTTTGGACTCTCTTCTCTTCTTTGATTTTTGCCTTTTGGCTTATCATGGCTCTTTTCTTGTCTATTTTTTCTATTTTCCTCTTTTGTAGCCGTGCCTATGT
>JALUXQ010000066.1 GCA_027013265.1 Campylobacteraceae bacterium
GGGGATGTATCCACAAAATACAAATTTACCCATGTAGCAGAAGCTGAAGCAATAATCGCAGCTTCAAACATAGGCTTACCAATCAATAAAAAGATGAGTTATAACGATATCGGCTGGTGCGTTTACAGCTCGCCTGAACTCGCACAAATCGGATTAAATACACAAGAAGCCGAGAAATTATATGGTGATAAAGTCAATATATATAAATTTGATTATAAAAATACAGATAGAGGATACACTGATGTGCAAAAAATTGGAGCGATAAAAGTAAGTGTGCTTAAAAACGGAAAAATCGTAGGTGCATCGATACTTGGTGAGCGAGCTGGAGAGTTAATCCATCAACTTCAACTTGCAAAAACTCTAAATATCTCTTTTGATAAACTCTCAAAGATGATTTATATATACCCTACTTTTGCGGATATGATAAAACAACCTGCCAAACAGTTTTATATAAACAAGCTTTTAAATAATCCTATTTTGAAATTTTTGAAAGCAATTTTGCCAAAGAAAAAATCATGAAGAAAAAAATAATCATACTAATTGTATTTATTCTAATAATTACAGCTATCAGATTTTTTAATTTAGATACATATTTTACATTTGAAAATTTAAAAGCCCAAAAAGAGGTTTTGACAAATTTTGTTAATGCAAATTACATATATTCTATCATCATATTTGTATCTTTATATATCACTGCCGTTGCTTTTATGCTCCCTATCGCCACTGTTCTAACGCTCTCAGGTGGATTTCTATTTGGCTCACTTCTTGGTATTTTCTATGTAAATATTGGTGCAACTCTTGGAGCAATGTTAGCATTTTTATTTGCAAGATATATCATAGGAGGCAAAGTTCAAGCAAAATACGCAAAGCAACTCTCAAAGTTTAACAAAGAGTTAGAAACAAACAAATATCAGTATCTTTTTAGCTTGAGATTTTTGCCTATTTTCCCATTTTTTCTTGTTAATTTTTTATGTGGGGTTACTAAGCTTGATCTAAAAACATTTACGATTACAACAGCTTTAGGGATACTTCCTGGCTCTTTTGTCTATACTTACGCAGGAAGCCAGTTAGCGAGCATAAACTCCATAAAAGATATATTTTCAAAAAATATACTATATGCCTTTGTTTTACTTGGGCTTATAACCCTTATGCCCGTGATTATCAAAAAATTAAAAAAATAGCATTATTACTCCACCGACTAAAATACACCAACTTTTGATGTTTTAGTTTTGTTCATAGACGAGGCAGATTTATGAAGGCTTAGCCAAAGCTAAGTTGAATAAATCTTACCAAATCTCTGTTTTTCAAAAATTGGTATATTTAGTCGGTGGAGTAATTAAGGTTTTATTGATAGGAACTATATTACAATATAACCACTGTTATTTCATCCAAAAGGTCATTTAAAGGAATAATACAAAATGTATAAGATATTAGATGAGGACTCAATCAAAGGGTATATAGATTCAACTTCAGAAATTAGATCTTTATTGTTAGATAAAGATGAATCCATTGAAAATCTGGAAGCGAAAGAGATAGGGGATGGAAACCTAAATTTTGTATATATAATAAAAAGCAAAAAAAGAAGCTTAGTGTTGAAACAAGCCGTTCCTTTTCTTAGGTGTGTAGGAGTTGAGTATCCACTTAGCAGAATCAGAATGACATTTGAGATAGAGGCACTAAAGATAGAAAAAGAGATTTGCCCATCTTTTGTACCTGAAATTTACTATAGTTCACATGATATGTCACTTGTTGTCATGCAAAATTTAGATAAACATAAAATCTTAAGAGAAGAGATGATAAATAGAGAAGTTTTTCCACTTTTAAGTCAGCATATATCTACATTTTTAGCTGATACTCTCTTTTATACGAGTGATTTTTATCTAAATAGCACCAAGAAAAAAGAGAATGTAAAAAAATTTACAAATATAGAGTTGTGTAAGATAACAGAGGACTTTATATTTACCCACCCTTATGAAGAAAATGAAACAAATGAGTACAATCCAAAACTAGATATGAATATTGTTAACCGTTTTAGAAAAGATAGAGACATAAAAGTTGCTGTTGCAAAAATGAAATATAAATTTATGACTGAAGCTCAAGCATTGCTACATGGGGATTTACATACAGGGAGCATAATGCTAAACAAGAAAGAAACCTATGTGATAGACCCTGAATTTGCATTTTACGGTCCCATTGGGTTTGATATCGGAATATACTTGGCAAATCTTACAATGTCATACTTTTCATTAGAATTTATCGAAATAAAATATAAAGAGTACATAAAATGCATGATAATAGATACCTGGGAATTATTTGCTAATAAATTCAAGGCAAACATGATAAATCACGAAAAGAGACAAAAATCTTTACAATGGAATTATAAAGGCAGTTTAGAACATTATGAGTATTTTGCAGATGAATTTATAAAAAAATTATTTGATGATAGTATCGGTTTTCTAGCTTGTGAAATGTTTAGAAGAACAGTAGGCTTAGCAAAAGTGGCAGATATAGTGAAAATTAAAGATTTAAAAAGAAGAGCTATAGTGGAAAAAAACATGTTAGAGTGTGCATCCAAACTCATCACATCCAAATATAAAGATATAGATGAAGTTATAAAAGAGATAGAAAAATATGACAACCAATAATCATGCCAATACAATAAACGAGAGCGAGAAACTTTTGGATTCTACTCCAAAAGCTCTCTACTTTGACAAGAGAGATAGATTTTTTATCCTTGATCAAACAAAACTTCCGATAGACGAAGTAATAGAAGAGCAAAAGAGTATTAAGCAGATTTACGACTCTATTTATCGACTAAAAGTAAGAGGGGCACCCGCGATCGGGATCGCTGGTGCTTATGGATTAGTAATAAGCTTAAAAAACTCACTTAATTTGAATTTGAAGAGTTTTTTAGAATTGGTTTATAAAAATGTTGACTACCTCAATAGCTCAAGACCAACAGCGGTAAATTTAAGCTGGGCACTAAATAGACTCTCTAAGATTGCAAGTAAATATCCAAAAAATGGCACGACAAAAGGGCTTTATAAAAGCTTGAGAGATGAAGCGATATCCATCCATCATAGCGACGCTGAAACCTGCAAACAGATAGGAGAATTTGGATCTTTGTTGATAAAAGAGGGAGGC
>JALUXQ010000067.1 GCA_027013265.1 Campylobacteraceae bacterium
TTTTTTATAACGGCATAATTTGGTGCAGGATTTAAACAAATTTCATCTTTTTTATATTTTTCAAAATATTTTATGTAGTCAGCTTTGAAATTTTCAATAGCCTTTAAAATATCATCATCTTCTAACACAAGCGGAACTCTTTTCGTTCTTATTATATGCTCAGGCGTTAAAACTCCCCTAGTGGCAAATGAGTTTAGATTTTCTTTTGAAGCATAAAATTTTGCCAAATCTGACTGATTTATACACATATAAACATCATGTTTTTTTTCTAAAGAGATGATATCTTGCAATTTTTCTGTATCAAAATCTTGCTCTACATGTAAAGGCTCAGCCGCAACAAAAGCAAACTCATCTAAGTAATCTTCTGCCTTGCTAACTGCTTTAATCATCTTATCATAAGAGTTTTTTGCATCATCATCAAAAGTAAAAATTCCGTGATTGTGCAAGATGATGCCATCGCATGCAGACCAATCAAAGTCTTGTGTCATTTCATATATCTTTTTAGCTAGCAAGAAGCCAGGCATCACATAAGGGACTATCAAAAACTTTGGAAATATCTTTTTGATAAACACTTTGCCATCTTTTGAATTTGAGATAGTGACTATCGCATCTGCGTGAGTGTGATCAACATATTTATAGGGTATGAGGGCATGTAAGATAGCTTCAACTGATGGATTTGGTGCAGATTTATCAATCATCGCTTCTCTTTGAGATGAGACCATCAAAGAATCACTTAGCCTCTCTTTTTTCGCCAAGAGTACAAGTGGCTCTAATCTAACAGGCGAAAAACCCTCTTTTTTAATACTTACCAAATCCCATCCACTGCCTTTTACAAAGAGTATATCTTCACCATCTATTTTTGACTTTACAGATGTATTTCCGCCTCCATGGAGCACCAATTCGTCACTTTGACCAAGCAGATTTGAGGTGTAAACCCTTAAGTCCAAATCACTTTTATATATGCTTGCCTCTTCAACTCTGAATAGATTTTTCATCCCAAAACTTCAAGCTCGTCAGAGTATTTTTTTTCACAATATGGCTCATAGCTACTCTTATATATCTTATAGTGAGCCGATGCTTTATGTCCATCTAGTGCCTCTTCGCTAGCCCAAGTCTCTACTGCCATAAATTTTTTTATATTGTTTTCGTATTGAAATATCTCATAAAAAACACAACCTTTCTCAGCTTTACTTGGTTTTACCATCGCACTAAGCAACTCTTTCATCCTCTCTTCGCAACCATCTTTTGCAATAAATGTGACTCTTTTTGTGATTTCTCTCATAATAACTCCAAAAATTTTTCTCTATTTTATCATATCCAAACACTAAAAATGATAAAATTCAAACTACACTACAAAAAGGACTTAGATGCTCAATATCGATACTATTTTACTCTTTATAACTGCTTCAACTCTGTTGGCTCTAGCTCCTGGACCTGACAATGTCTTTGTCTTAACGCAATCCATGAGTAAAGGTGCAAAACCTGGTATCTTTGTTACTTTAGGACTTTGTACGGGTCTCATAGTACACACAAGTGCAGTAGCCCTAGGAGTTGCAGCGATATTTCAAACCTCACAATTAGCTTTTGATATACTCAAGTACATTGGTGCTACCTATCTCCTATACTTGGCATATCTCTCTTTTAAGAGCTCGTCAACTCATCATTTAAAAGCAAATCATAAAGAGTTGACACATATGAAACTATATAAAAGAGGAATTTTTATGAATGTTACAAACCCTAAAGTCTCTATATTTTTTCTAGCATTTTTACCTCAATTTACAAATCCACAAAATGGAAATATCACTCTGCAAATCTTCCTGCTTGGTTTTATATTTATCCTTTGCACATTTGTTGTTTTTGGCTCTATTAGCATATTGGCTGGAAAGATAGGCTCATGGTTTAATAAAACCAAAAATGGTGAAGCCATACTAAATAAGATTGCAGGAACTGTCTTTGGACTTTTAGCTCTAAAATTAGCTTTTATACAAAGATAGCTTATGAAAAGAGCACTAATTATCACAATAGTAGTTCTATCTCTAACCATAGGCACAATATTGATTGAGTATCTGCTTCAATCAATATTTAACTAAGTCTAGCTATAATTAGCCCAAAATGTCAAAAAAGAATCAAGCCATGAATAAAATAGCACAGAGCAAGGTTTATATATATATCATCTTAGCATTTGTTTTTAGTATAACCATACGACTTATTTGGGTCTATCAATTTAGAGATGCAGGTAGCTTTATGTGGAACTCTCAATTTATGATAAATACAAATGATGGTTACTTTTGGGCAGAGGGTGCGCGAGATCTTTTGAGTGGAGCTCATCAACCCCATGACCTCTCGCCTATCAACACTGCAGCATCACAGCTGACTTTTTTATTTGCCAAGGTTTTGCCTTTTTCTTTTGAGAGCATTATCTTTTACATGCCAGCTTTCATCAGTTCCCTTGTGATAATACCCATGATTTTGATAGCAAACAGTCTAAAAAAAGTAGAGTTGGGATTCATCGCTGCACTTTTGGCTTCTATTGCTTGGAGTTACTACAACAGAACGATGGTGGGATACTATGATACAGACATGTTAAACATCGTCTTTCCAACATTTATGCTATGGGCTCTCATCTTAGCTTTTAACACTACACAAGAAAAATATATACTTTTTGCAGGCCTTGAGATAGTTGCATATAGATGGTGGTATCCTCAAAGCTACTCTTTAGAGTTTGCCTTTTTTGGTCTGATTTTACTCTACACTCTACTGTATCAACGAAAAAATATCTTCTACTACAAACTACTCGCCATGATGCTTTTTGCCTTGATGGGATTGCCTGATTTGATGAGACTAATAGCGGTTATTTTTGTCTATATTTTATATAAAAGCAAAAAAGTGGACTCTTATATGTACTATGTTTTAGGGTTGGCATTTGCTCTATTTTTACTGACAGGTGGCTTTTCTCCTATCTGGGCACAAT
Source organism: Campylobacteraceae bacterium (assembly GCA_027013265.1). Lineage (GTDB taxonomy): Bacteria > Campylobacterota > Campylobacteria > Campylobacterales > Sulfurospirillaceae > JAADIZ01. Next base: position 2,972 of record JALUXQ010000067.1, read on the forward strand.
TAAAAAAGTATGTATTCAAAGACTCTCTGCAAGTGGTTGGCGAAACTCTGCCTTTGCACTTTTTTTCTGTTATGCAAACTGTTAGAGAAGCAGGAAAGATT
>JALUXQ010000068.1 GCA_027013265.1 Campylobacteraceae bacterium
AAAAAATTATCATGGAAGCAAGTTTTTAGCAACTATAAGATAGAATTTCAAAATAGCAGAGATTATTTTTGTCACTTGGGCGGTGAATTAAGGTCTTTGTCGGAAGCAAAACTATGCGATGACGGCTCAATAGAGCTAGATAAAAGAAGGGTGTACAGTTTAAGATGAGTGAAATTATAACTATAGCAAATCAAAAAGGCGGCGTTGGTAAGACGACGACGGCTGTCAACTTGGCGGCTTCTTTGGCTGTTGCAGAGAAGAGGGTTCTTTTGATAGATATAGACCCCCAATCAAATGCAACAACAGGTTTAGGCTTTCATAGAAGCGACTATGAATATAACATATATCATGTCTTAATCGGAAGGAAAAAACTATCACAAGTCATCCTAGAAACTTCGCTACCAACTCTTCATTTAGCACCCTCAAACATAGGATTGGTTGGAGTCGAAAAAGAGTTTTATGATGCCAAGACAAAAGGCAGAGAGCTTATTTTAAAAAATAAAATTTCTGAGATAGAAGACCAGTATGACTATATCATCATCGATTCTCCCCCAGCACTTGGAAGTATCACGATAAATGCGCTTAGTGCTTCAAACTCTGTCATAATTCCTATACAATGCGAGTTTTACGCGCTTGAAGGTTTGGCTCAACTCCTAAATACTGTAAAACTCATCAAAAAAACGATAAATCCAAAACTAGATATCAAGGGTTTTCTTCCAACGATGTATAGCACCCAAAACAATCTTTCAAGACAGGTTTTTGCAGATTTAAAACAACACTTTAAAAGTAAACTATTTTTAGACAAGCAGACTGCGTCATATGTCGTAATTCCAAGAAATGTAAAACTAGCAGAATCTCCGAGTTTTGGAAAACCAATTATACTCTACGATATAAAATCAGCTGGTTCAAGAGCATATCAAAATTTAGCAAACTCAATTCTAGCAAGCTAGTTGATGCCAAGGCTTGCCCAACAAATAAAAACAATAAATTTTCAGGCAACTATCTTAGCAATAGTAACGAGGAATATAACCTGGGCTTCGCCCAACAAATAAAATAGTAAATTTCTAGGCGACTGCCTTAGCTTTAGTCGCGAGGAATCTGCCCATAAATTTTTTCTTAAATGGGCGAAAATAACTTATAAGCCATTTATGGGCAGAGGGGACATTAAATGAAAAAAAAAGCATTAGGTCGGGGATTAAGTGCGATTATTGATGATGTTGAAGAGGCTTATAGACAAGATATAGAGTACTCTAATGATTTAGTAAGAGAGATAGATATCGAGTTGATATCACCAAATCCATACCAACCAAGAACTTATTTTAACGAAGAAGCTTTAAATGAATTAAGCCAATCTATCAAACAGCATGGACTACTCCAACCTATCATAGTTATCCAAAAAGACGAAGGATATATGCTCTTGGCTGGTGAGAGAAGATTGAGAGCTACAAAACTTGCTGGCATGACAAGGATAAAAGCTATCATAGCTGATATTGAGTCTAAAAATCTAAGAGAGTTAGCACTTATAGAAAACATACAAAGAGAGGATCTGAATCCAATAGAGCTTGCAATCTCTTATAAAGAGCTGATAGAAGAGTATAGCATCACACAAGAGGGTTTATCTGAGATTATCCACAAAAGTAGGACACAAATCACAAATACTATAAGATTGTTAAACTTAAATGAAAAAACAAAAGAGTTTTTAGCTAGTGGTAAGCTTTCACAAGGTCATGCCAAGGTGATAGTTGGCTTGTCGAAAGAAGATGAGACAAATGTTGTAAATACAATTTTAGGTCAAAAGCTAAGTGTTAGAGATACTGAAGCATTAGTAAAGAGGATAAAGTCCAATACTGCCGAGCCTAAAAAAAGAGACCAAGCTCACAGCCCATTAGAGAGTGATATTAAAAGTATAAAAATCAAACTTATGGAGCTAGGTTTTAAAAGCAAAGTAAGTAAAAATAGTATAACAATTGTATTTGACGATAAAGACAAAGTAGATAAATTTTTCAGTACATTATCATGACAATTTTATCTTTACTATAATGTGAGTTAATTTTTATTTTAAAAAGTAGCAAGCTTAAGCTGATGATGAGCCTAATTATGATAAAATCCATGCGTTTTTCATTTTGTGATTAGGATAAAGGAGTAGAAATATGTTAGATATTATACCAACACTTTTATTAGCTACTGGTGTTGTTTTTTTAGTCTTGTTGGTCGTGTTAAATAAAACTCTATATAAGCCACTGCTGGATTTTATGGAAAATAGGGACAAGTCTATTGCAAAAGATTTAGAGGGTGCAGATAAAAATAGTAGTGATATTCTTATCTACAAGCAAGAGGCAGAAAAGATTATCGTAGATGCTAAAAAGGAAGCGAATCAGATAAAAGAGTTGGCATTGCAAAGTACCAGAGACTCTATTTTGCAAAAAATAGAGTCCAAAAAAAGTGAGCTAGAAGAAGAGCATAACAAATTTGCAAAAGAGTTGAAGAGCCAAAGAGATGAGCTTAAAGCAACTCTATTGGAAAAGATGCCTCTCTTACAAGATAGTGTTTCTTTGAAAATAAGTCAGATATAGGAGGCGTGATGAAAAATTTTTATGTCATTTTATTTCTTGTTTTACCAGCGATTGCATTTGCAGCTGGAGCAGAGGGCGGAGAGCATAGTACAGATATAATCCCAAGAACCATAAACTTTGTTATATTTGCAGCTATTATATACTATTTGGCAGCGAAACCTATAAAAGATTTCTTCGTGGGCAGAAGTGGATCTATAGCAGATAAGCTAAATTCGATTCAAGAAAAGTTGAAAGCTACAAATAGAGCCAAAGAGGAAGCAAAAGAGCTTATCCCAAAAGCAAAAATAACTGCAAAAAATATTATAGAAACTGCAAATCAAGAGGTTGAGTTGCAAAAAGCCAAGATGTTGGAAGATCTTAAACAAGAGATTGAAAACTTAGATAAAGGCTTTAAAGATCACATGGATATAGAGAAAAGAAAGATGACAAGAGAGGTGATATCTGAAGTGTTAGATATCGTTTTTGAAGAGGGAAATCTATCTTTGAAAAAAGATGAGCTTCTTAATATTGTCATGAAGAAGGTTGCATAAATGGGTAATCAGATAGCTAAAAAATATGTCAATGCTTTGATTAGAAGCTGCAGTGATAAAGAGCTAAACCAACTCTATAAAGAGTTGAAAGACCTCTCGCTTGTCTATTCTGAAGATAGATTTATGAATATAATCTTATCTCCTGATGTGAAAAATCTTGAAAAAGAGAATTTCGTCCTATCTTTGGTTGATAATAAAAATAAAAAATTTGTCAATTTTCTAAAGCTGTTGAGTCAAAACGATAGATTAGAGCTGATACCTTTGATATGTGATGAGTTAAGATATCAGGTTGCTGTCAAAAACAACAAATTTAATGGTATCATAATGAGTGATTTCAAGATAACCAAAGCAAAAATCAAAACACTAGAAGAGAGTTTTAGCAGTAAGTTTAACTCAACCATCAAGTTAGAAAAATCTGAAGAAGAGTATTCTGGTGTTAAAGTGGAGATTGATGATTTGGGTGTAGAAGTAAGCTTTTCGCTAGAGCGATTAAAAGCACAAATGTCTGAGCACATTTTGAAAGCAATATAATAAAATAATAAAAGAAGTTAAGGAGTAATTTGTGGGAGCAAAAATGAAAGCTGATGAAATCAGTTCGATTATCCAAGAAAGAATAGAAAATTTTGAGTTAAATGTAGATGTTGAAGAGACTGGTAAAGTTATATCGATAGCTGATGGTGTTACAAATGTTTACGGTCTAAAAAATGTCATGGCTGGAGAGATGGTTGAATTTGAAAATGGTGAAAAGGGTATGGCTCTTAACCTTGAAGAATCAAGCGTTGGTGTTGTTATTCTCGGAGGTGGAACTGATATCAAAGAGGGAACATCTGTAAAAAGATTGGGCAAACTTCTTCGAGTTCCTGTGGGCGACGCGATGATAGGTCGTGTTGTAAATCCACTTGGTGAGCCAATAGATGGAAAGGGTCCTATTGAGACAACTGAGACTAGATTTGTTGAAGAAAAAGCACTTGGAATTATGGCTAGAAAGTCAGTTCATGAGCCTTTGCAGACTGGTATTAAAGCGATTGATGCTTTGGTTCCGATTGGTAGAGGACAAAGAGAGCTGATAATTGGTGATAGACAAACTGGTAAAACAACAGTAGCTATTGACACAATTATCAACCAAAAAGGTCAAGATGTTGTCTGTATATATGTTGCGATTGGACAAAAACAGTCAACTATAGCCCAAGTTGTGAAAAAACTAGAGGAACACGGAGCGTTGGATTATACGATAGTTGTAGCAGCTGGTGCATCTGATTCTGCAACACTCCAATACCTAGCTCCATATGCTGGAGTCAGTATGGGTGAGTACTTTAGAGATAGCTCAAGACATGGTTTGATTATTTATGATGATTTAAGTAAACACGCTGTTGCTTATCGTGAAATGTCTTTGATTCTTAGACGTCCTCCTGGTCGTGAAGCTTACCCTGGTGATGTTTTTTATCTTCACTCAAGACTACTTGAGAGAGCTGCAAAATTAAGTGACGAACTAGGAGCTGGTAGCTTAACAGCCCTACCTATCATTGAGACACAAGCGGGTGATGTTTCAGCATATATTCCAACAAATGTTATCTCCATAACAGATGGACAGATATTTTTGGAATCAGACCTCTTTAACTCTGGTATCAGACCAGCTATCAATGTTGGACTCTCTGTATCTCGTGTTGGTGGTGCTGCTCAAATCAAAGCTACAAAACAGGTTGCTGGTACACTAAGACTTGATCTTGCCCAATATCGTGAACTTCAGGCATTTGCTCAATTTGCAAGTGATCTTGATGAACTAAGTAGAAATCAGCTTGAGCGTGGTCAAAGAATGGTTGAAGTCTTAAAACAGCCTCCATATTCACCACTACCTGTTGAGAAGCAAGTTATCATCATCTTTGCTGGAGCAAAAGGTTATCTTGATGATGTTGATGTAAGTAAAGTTACTAAATTTGAAGCCGAACTATACCCATTTATCGAAGCTAAATATCCTCAAATACTTGAGCAGATAAGAACTAAAAAAGTTGTAGATAAAGATATGGAAGAGTTACTAGGCAGTGCATTAAATGAGTTTAAAGCAACATCTGAGTTAAAATAAGGATAAGCTATGGCAAACCTTAAAGAGATAAAAAGAAAAATTAAAAGTGTAGAAAATACAAAAAAGACTACGAGGGCTATGAAACTTGTTTCTACTGCAAAGTTAAGACGGGCAGAAATGGCAGCTAGAAAGTCTAAAGTGTATGCACAAAAAATTAATGAAGTTTTATCTGACATTGCACAAAAAATCAACCAATATAAAATTGGTGGGATTGGTAGTAGATATTTTGATTTAAAAGATACTGTTGATAAGGTAGATATCATTTTTGTTACTGCCGACAAGGGTTTGTGTGGTGGTTTTAATATACAAACCATCAAAGAAGTGCAAACATTAATGAGAGAGTATAAAGATAAAAAAGTCAAAGTTAGACTAAGAGCAGTCGGAAGAAAAGGCGTTGATTTTTTTAGATTTCAAGGCGTTGAGCTTTTGAGTAGTTATATAGGTGTTAGCTCATCTCCAGACTATGAAAAAGCACAAGAGATTATAAATGAGGCTATTGCTGATTTTGAAAATGGAGTAACAGATAAGGTTATTTTGATTCATAATGGATATAAAAATATGATTTCTCAAGAGTTAAAAGTTGTAGATATTGTTCCGATAGAGGAGCCAAAATCAACACAGAGTGCATCTTTGTCATTAATGGAGTTAGAGCCTGCTGAAGATGAGACTATATTAAACTCTTTGATGAAGAAGTATTTTGAATACAACATGTATTACGCCCTTATAGATTCACTTGCAGCTGAGCACAGTGCTAGAATGCAAGCTATGGATAATGCAACAAATAATGCAAGTGAGAGAGTTAATAAGTTAACACTAGCTTATAACAAAGCTAGACAAGAGTCGATTACTACTGAGTTGATAGAGATAATCAGTGGTGTTGAGTCTATGAAATAATCGTTTTAAAATTAAAAGGAGAAATATTCTATGAACATGAATGGGATAATAAGCCAAATTATGGGTCCGGTTGTCGATGTGGATTTTGACGGCTACCTTCCGCAAATCAATGAGGCTATCGAAGTAAAATATAGTGCAGAGGGAAAAGAGCATAGACTTATATTAGAAGTTGCTGCTCATTTAGGAGATAACAGAGTAAGAACGATTGCTATGGATGCAAGTGAAGGTCTTACAAGAGGCATCAATGTTACAGCATTGGGTACATCTATTCAGGTGCCAGTTGGTGAAGAGGTGCTAGGCAGGATGTTTAATGTTATCGGAGAAACTATCGATATGTTAGATGATTTGGATGCGAAGCAGAAGTGGTCAATCCATAGAGATCCACCGCCATTTGAGGAGCAGAGCACAAAAAGTGAGATTTTTGAGACAGGTATCAAAGTTGTTGATCTTCTAGCACCTTATGCTAAGGGTGGAAAGGTTGGACTATTTGGTGGTGCTGGTGTTGGTAAAACAGTTATTATCATGGAGCTTATCCATAATGTTGCACTAAAACACAGTGGTTACTCGGTATTTGCTGGTGTTGGCGAGAGAACAAGAGAGGGAAATGACCTCTACCATGAGATGAAAGAGTCAAATGTACTTGATAAAGTTGCTCTGTGCTATGGTCAAATGAGTGAGCCTCCAGGAGCAAGAAACAGAATTGCATTGACTGGACTTACAATGGCTGAATACTTTAGAGATGAATTGGGACTAGATGTTTTGATGTTTATCGATAATATATTTAGATTTTCGCAAAGTGGTGCCGAGATGAGTGCACTTCTTGGAAGAATTCCAAGTGCAGTTGGATATCAGCCAACACTAGCAAGTGAGATGGGAAGACTTCAAGAGAGAATTACATCAACTAAAAAAGGCTCAATCACTTCTGTTCAAGCTGTTTATGTTCCTGCAGATGATCTTACTGACCCTGCACCTGCTACTGTTTTTGCTCACTTAGATGCAACTACAGTTCTAAACAGAGCTATTGCAGAAAAGGGAATTTATCCTGCTGTTGATCCACTCGATTCTAGCTCTCGTATGCTTGATCCTCAAATACTTGGACTTGAGCATTATGAGATAGCAAGAGGCGTTCAGGCAGTTCTTCAAAAATATAAAGATTTACAAGATATCATCGCAATTTTGGGTATGGATGAACTTAGTGAAGAGGACAAGCAGGTAGTTAACCGCGCAAGAAAAGTGGAGAGATTTCTATCTCAACCTTTCTTTGTTGCCGAAGTATTTACAGGAAGTCCTGGAAAATATGTAACACTAGAAGATACAATTGCAGGCTTTAAAGGCATACTAGAAGGCGAATATGATGATTTACCAGAGGCTGCTTTTTATATGGTTGGAAGTATTGAAGAGGTTAAGCAAAAAGCTGAAAAACTAAAAAATAAGTAAGCTTTTAATAAGGTAATATTATGGAAACATTAAAATTAGAAATTGTTACACCTGATGGTCAAATATTTGCAGACGATGTAAAAACTGTCACACTACCAGGAAGCGAGGGTGAATTTGGAGTTCTCCCTCATCATGCTTCTTTGGTATCTTTGTTGAGTGCTGGTATCATCGACATAGAGCTAGTAAATGGTAATCACGAGTTGGTTGCAGTTGACTGGGGTCATGCTGAGATAGATGAGGCAAAAGTTACAGTCTTAGCTGATGGAGCAGTCGCAATTGTAGGTAATAATGAGAGTGCGATAGCTGACGCAATCGGAAAAGCTAAAAAGCTTATAGAGAGTATTGGTGACTCAGATATCGCAATAGCCATGGCAGAAGCCAAGATAGACTCAATCATGAAACAAAGAAATTCTTAATATATGACAGCCGTTGATATTTTAATAAATTATATATCAAGAAGTAGCTATATCACTCTATTTGTTTTAATATGGCTATCTTTTTATTTTGTGACGACTTTTGGTGTTTTATTGAGCAGGTATCTCTACTTGAGCAATTGGATAAAAAATGAAAAAAGTTCTCTAGAGTCCATGATGATGGGTGCTAAAAATGTTAGAGATGATTCGATTTTAAGAAAATGTACAAGCTCATTTAATCAATCGCCAAATCTTCTAAATGTATGCAAAAGTGTTGCACAAAAGAACTCCACAAATGGCTTGTGGTTACTCTCCATGATAGCTTCTACATCGCCTTTTATAGGACTTTTTGGAACTGTTGTATCTATACTTGATACTTTTAGCGGACTTGGACAAAGTGGAAGTGCATCCCTAGGAGTCATAGCTCCAGCTATCAGTGAGGCACTTGTCGCAACTGCCGCTGGCATTTTTGTCGCAATCCCCGCTTATAGTGCACATCTTTTTCTCAAAAGAAAAGCGTATGAGTTATTTATGTATATAGATAGACAGAGTGAGTTGATTTTGTCAAATAAACCGAAGGAAAACAAGGGTTCAAAGAGTGATGTATGATTGGGAAGATAAACCCGAATTAAATATCACGCCTTTGGTGGATATTATGCTAGTTTTACTAGCGATTCTAATGATAACAACTCCTGCTATGGTTTATCAAGAGAAGATAGTCTTGCCAGATGGTTCAAAGTCATCAATTGTCAAAAAAATCCCAGAACTAGAGATAAGAATCAGTAAAGACAAGAAGGTATATATCAAAAAAGATATGTTTTTACTAAAAGAGTTTGCCGACAATTTTATCTTGATAAAAAATAGATTTAGCCCAAAAAGCATCGTCTATATAAAAGCAGATGAGAGCTTACAGTATAAAGATGTAATGCAAGTGCTAAAGAGTGTAAAAGAAGCTGGTTTTACAAAAGTATCGCTAGAAACAAATGGATAAAATATGCCAAACAGACCAACTTACAGTTTTATTGGCTTTTTACTATCATTAGCTATATATGTTGGTTTACTTCTATTTGTCGCATTTTATCTGCAAGACAGAGTGCAAAAAAATATAAGCTATACCGCCCAAAAAAATGTAGTGCTTGACATTACCCTCGTAGAAAAAAAACCGCAAATAAAAAAAAGAGTTCATAAAAAAGTCAAGAAAAAGACTATAAAGCGAAAAAAGCCAAAAAAAATCGCAAAAAAACCTAGCATTAAGAGTATAAAAACTGATGCACCCAAAAAAGTATCTCTTCAAGGGTTATTTAAAAAGATAGATACAAAAAAAATAGTTGAGCCAAAGAAGAAGAGGGTTTTGCAAAGCAGAAAAAAAGTTAAAGCCCCAGTAGAGCCAAAACCAGAAGTTGTAAGAAAAGATGATGCAAAAAAAATAGTAGATTCGTATGATCCTGAAACATTAAAAAAAGATACGAAAAAGAGTGGTGTTTACGACAAATACAAAGGAAAAATTAGTCAAATACTTTATGGAAATTGGCAAAACACAATAGGTACAGTATCAGGAAATAGTGCAACAGTCACTATTTTTATAGATAAAACAGGAACTTTTAGTTATAAAATAGAAAAACTTTCATATAATGATGATTTTAATTCCAAGTTAAGAGATTTTTTGGAAGAGATGAGAGACACAGAGTTTCCGACTTTTAAAGAAGGAGAGATTTTTCAAATGCAAGTAGAATTTAAGGATATAAGACCATGATAAAAAAATTGATAATGATTTTAGTGCTAAGTAGTGTGATTTTTGCAGCAGATGCAACTGTGGAGATTGTAAAAAAGTTAAATTCCCTGCCAAAAATCGCAGTCCAAGATGCAAGTGATAGTGGTGTAGATACAAATTTAAGAAAAAAATTCTTCAAAATTCTAGTTGGAGACTTAAGAGTGAGTGCTCATTTTAGACCACTTGATGAGTACCTTACGAGTAGTTATTATGGCGATTTAAAAGATAACTTTTTGAGCAAAAAAGGTGTGGATTTAATTCTTAGATTTAAGATATCTTTGGATAAAAATCATATTGTCTCATCTGTTAAACTGATAAATGCAAGTAGTGGAGAGGTGAGTAGCGAGACAAACTATAAACTCCAAAATCCAAAAAGATTTCCATTTTTAGCACACAGGATAGTCTCTGGTGTAAATGATGAGATAGGGGCTCCGAGCATAAAGTGGATGGAACAGTTTGTTATCTTTGCAAAATATACAGGGAAAAAAGAGTCCCAAATCGTTGTGTCTGATTATACTTTGAGCTTTCAAAAGACTTTAGTGAAAGGTGGCTTAAATATATTTCCAAAGTGGGCAAATGATTCTCAAACAGCATTCTACTACTCATCATATAATGGCTACTTACCAACACTATACAAAGTTAATTTGGTAAATGGAAATAGAGATAAAATTATCTCATCAAAAGGAATGCTTGTCTGCTCAGATGTCTCGAAAGATGGCACAAAGCTTTTATTGACTATGGCACCAAAGGATCAAACCGATATATATCTATATGATTTAAAGTACAAACAGTTAACTAGAGTAACAAAATATTCTGGAATCGATGTAAATGGAAATTTTATTGATAATGACAAAAGAGTCATTTTTATCTCCGATAGACTAGGCTATCCAAATATATTTTCAAAGAGTTTGGAAAGCGGTAGTGCGATAGAGCAGATGGTATATCACGGTAAAAATAATAACTCAGTCTCTACTATAGGGAACTATATAATCTATTCAAGTAGGGATAAAACAAGTGAGTTTGGAAGTAAAGTTTTTAATCTCTATCTTATATCTACAAAGACTGACTACATCAGAAAATTAACAGCCAATGGAAAAAATCTCTATCCAAGATTTGCAAAAGATAAAGATACAATTATGTTTATAAAGCAGTATAAAAACCAAAGTTCATTAGGCATAATAAGGCTAAATGCAAATAAAAGTTTTCTATTTCCACTTAAAGTGGGAAGAATTCAATCGATTGATTGGTAATTTAACAAATAATATGATAGAATATCAACTGACATAAAATTAAAAGGTGGTAATTATGAAAAAACTTGTTTTAGTAAGTGCGAGTGTGGCTGTGTTATTATTTACAGGATGTAGTCAAAAAAATCCTGATGTAGATATGACAAATAAGACACAAAAGGTAGAGACAACTGACAGTTCAAATGGTATGAATTCAAATACAAGTGGTATGAACTCCAACAATATGGACTCAAATGACATGAGTACCAACAAAAGCCCACAAAATGATAAGAACGCAGTAAAATATCTAATATCAGATTTAGAGTCTAAATTGACACCAATCTATTTTGATTTTAATAAATACAATGTAAGAGCTGACATGAAACCAGTTATTGAAAAAAGTGCAACTATATTAGATGCGGATAAGGCTCAAAAACTTTCAATTAAAGTCGAAGGCAATGCTGATGAATGGGGAACTGATGAGTATAACTATGCACTTGGTTTAAAAAGAGCAAAAACAGTAAAAGATGAGTTAAGTGCACAAGGTGTTTCAACTGATCGCATGATGATTGTAAGCTACGGTGAGAGTAATCCCGTTTGTACTGAGCACAATAAAGCTTGCTGGCAAAAAAATAGAAGAGTTGAATTTAAATTACTACCATAGTTAAATAACACCATATGTCCTTGGCATATGGTGTTTCTTCACCATGATTTCAATATATTTGCGAAGGAGAAGGTATGGGTAGAGTTTTAGCTTTTCTTGCATTGGTTCAGGTTACTATTTTTGCGGCTGAGCCTTCTGTATTTGGTGCAGGAGACTTAAATAGTGCAAATCCATACGGACTAAGTTCAAGTGAAAAAAAGATAGTCCAAAACTCCAAAGATATCAAAAAGTTGCAAAAAACTATCAGATTATTGACTCTACGATATAACAATTTGCAAGAAAAGTTTGGTGGATTAAGATCTGTTGCAGAATCTATTAGCGATAAAATTGGCAAGATTGACAAAGATAACTATGCACAAAAAGATATAAATAAAAATACAGGAGACAAATTAGTAGCTCTTAAAAAGAGTATTGATGATAGTTTGGAGTTGCAAAATGCAAATCAAGAGAAAGTAAAAAGTGTCCTGTCTGAACTAAGCTCACTCATAGACTCTATCAACACAAGCTATGTTCCAAAAGAGCAATTTGATGATTTGGCTCAAAAACAAAAAGATTTCCAAGATAAGGTAGAGAAGAGATTTGCAAAGTTAGAAAATGCTAGAAAAAGAAGTACTCTAGCCTCAAAGAGTGGTTCTCAACTCTTAAAAGAGGCGTACAGTTACTTCAAGAAAAAATCTTATGAAAACGCAAAAATAAGATTTCAAAGACTTGTAAAGATAAACTACAAGCCAGCTACAAGTAACTACATGCTAGGCGAGATATCATATAGACAAAAAGCATATAAAAATGCTATACAGTATTATAAAAAAAGTATATCTTTGTATGATAAAGCATCTTTCACTCCGACACTTCTGTATCATACTGGTATATCTTTAAGCAAACTCAACAAAAACAGTGAGGCTAGAAACTTTTTTACTGCACTAAAAACTAATTATCCAAACTCCAAAGAGGCAAAAGCACTAAAAAAATAATCCCTATGAAAACCTATATAGAGGCTTTTAACTGATATGGGACATCTTCTTGGAAACTGAGTATTTATGTTTTGATAAAAATATTGTTTTATCTAAGGGCATATAAACACAAAATATGCTAACATGATGCGTTTATATAAACAAGGAGATTTAATGGCTATAAGCGAAAATCAAGTTGTCTCTATTCAATACGAATTAAAAGATGCTGATAGCGGCGAAGTTTTAGATTCAAATTTAAATGCTGCTCCTCTCTCTTTTATCGTGGGAAAAGGACAAATCATTCCAGGTTTAGAGAGTGAAATACAAAAACTTTCTCTAAACGATACATCAGATGTAAAAGTTTCTGCTAAAGATGCATATGGTGAGTATGATGATAAAGCAGTGCAAACTTTGCCTAAAGAGCAGTTTGCAGGATTAGAATTAACTGAAGGTATGACTCTTTACGGACAAGGTGAAGATGGTGGTACAGTTCAAGTTACAGTTAAAAGTTTTGATGACGAAAATGTAAATGTAGATTTTAACCATCCATTGGCTGGTAAAGATTTGCTTTTTGCATTAAGCGTTACAGAAGTTAGAGATGCAACTGCACAAGAGTTGGCACAAGGCTATGTCGGTGCTCCTCAAGGTGGTGGTTGTGGATGTGGATCAGGTGACAGTTGTCACGATACAGATGAAGATGCACAAAACGATTCATGTTGCTCAACTGATAGCAACGGCGGGTGCTGTGGTTGATAGTGATTTTGTAGCAAAATCAAGGGCCTCAAAAGAGGCCCTAAAATCAGCCAATCTACTTAAAAGTTTAAACTTAAATGCCTTGATAGTTGGTCAAAAAGGCGTTGGAAAAAAAAGTCTTGCTAGATATACACTAGATGCTCCCATAAGTGATGGTTTGACGCAAAATGAGCTTATCAAAGCACTAGAGATTAATGATAAGTTGATTATTAAAAATTTTGATAAAATCAGCAACTTTGCTAAGATAAAAAATGCAATAGATGCAAATAAAAATAAGATAATTGCCACATCTCAAAACGAGTTGGATAGTCGGATTGAAGATGATTTTTTTAGTATAAAAATCCATCTACCTCCTCTTAAAGAGAGAAGAGAAGATGTGAAGCAGTTTATTGAAATCTTTTACAAAGAGGCACAGGAAATTTTTACTAATAAAACTTATGATTTTGATTTTGATGACATAGAGGTAGATTTGAGTGAAAATATCTACTCTTTGAAAAGATCAGTCTATATAGCTTACATGAATAGTACACTAACGCAAAAAGATATTCAAAATATGCTAGAAAAGTTTCTATTTCATAGATTAGGCGGTGGAAATGACTATAGAGAGTTGTTGCCTATATTTGACATACCACTTATAAAAAGTGGATTTAAAAAGTTTGGCTCACAACTATCTATAAGTAGAGCACTCGGAATAAATAGAAATACACTTAGAAAAAAGATAAATGAGTATGGATTGGAAGGATGATTATGGATTTTGCTGGAATATTCCCCGGACAAGGTAGCCAGAAGATTGGCATGGGAAAAGATTTTTTTGATAACTCAAAACTTGCACGAGAGATGTTTGAGAGGGCTAGCGATAGGCTCGATATCGATTTTGAAAACTTACTGTTTGAAGAGAATGATAAGCTAGAGCAGACAGAATTTACGCAGCCTGCTATTTTGCTAGTTAGCGTCATCGCTTATAAGCTGTTTTCTTCTCAAATGCAACATAGTGCCAAATATCTGCTAGGGCATTCGCTAGGAGAGTTTAGTGCGTTAGTTGGTGCAAAAGCACTCGATTATTTAGATGCTCTTGAGCTTGTGCACAACAGAGGTAAACTGATGAGCTTGGCTTGTGATGGTAAAAATGCAGGTATGATGGCACTTCTTGGCTTAAGTGATGAAAAGACTCAAGATATTGTTTTGAGAGCTAAAGAGAGTGGTAAAAAGATATGGTCTGCGAACTATAACTGTGACGGTCAGATAGTGATAGCAGGAGATAAAAATGATCTCTCAAGTTTGGAAGAGACTTTTAAAAATGGTGGAGCGAAGAGAGCGATTTTATTAAATATGTCTGTTGCTAGTCACTGCCCTTTGTTAAAAAGTGCTCAACCAGAGCTAAATAAGTATTTAGCTAATTTTATAAAAGATAGTTTTGAAGTTCCCGTGATTTCAAATGTCACAGCAAAAGAGTATAAAACAAAAGATGACGCGATAAAACTATTGACAAATCAGTTGGTAAAACCTGTTTTATACAAACAATCCATTTGTGAGATAGAAGATGAAGTGGAAAGATTTATAGAGTTTGGCGGAAGTGTCCTTAAAGGGCTAAATAGAAAAATAACAAAAACAAAAACTATATCTATTGTTGATATGAGCAGTTTAGAATCGGCATCATTAGAGATAAAATGAGAGCAGTTTTAGCGCAAATTTCACCAAAGTTAAAAAAGACTACGCTCCAAGAGTTTAGTAAATTTTTAGAAAATGTGGAAAAAGATGTTGACTTGGTTATCTTTCCAGAGTTGGCACTAAATGGATATCTATTGAAAGATGCGGTCTTTGAAGATGCTTACAGTATGAGTGAGCTAGAGGAGTTTGCAAAATTGTCAAGCACGAAAGATTTGGTTTTTGGTGCTGTTTTAAAAGTAGGACATAAATTTCACAATAGTGCATTTTACTGCTCAAATGGAAAGATAGATTTTGTCCACCACAAGAGTGCACTGCCAAATTATGGTCTTTTTCAAGAGGCTAGATTTTTCTTCAAAGGAGATAGTGTAGAGCCATTTGAGAGTAGGTTTGGTAAGACATTTATCGTGATTTGCGAAGAGCTCTATGATGCAAATATAGTGGCACAAATATCAAATGAAAAACCAGATATGGTTATAGTTATATCAAACTCCCCAACAAGAGGCTTTGGGGATGATGGACTTTTGATTCAAAAGCAGTGGAACTCACTTTTGAGAGCTACTGCACTTCTAAGTGGAGCTAATGTGCTGTTTACCAATAGAGTCGGCTTTGAAGATGGACTAGGTTTTTGGGGAGGCTCGTGTGCCATAACTCCAAAAGCACAAATATCAAAAAGTGCCAAACTCTTTGATGAAGAGTATCTAGGCATTGAGATAGATACAAAATTATCACAAACACAAAAATACCTACTTAGAGAGTATTAGGAGAGTAAATGAAGATAGCAATCATGGGTGCTATGCCCGAAGAAATTGAGCCATTGTTAGAGTATTTTGGAGAGTATAAAATTATAGATTATGCAAAAAACAGATACTACACTTTGGATTATAAAGGGCATGAGATAGTTGTGGCATACAGCAAGATTGGAAAGGTAAATGCAACCATTACTGCTGTTACTATGATAGAGAAATTTGGATGCGAAAAACTACTATTTAGTGGGGTTGCAGGTGCGATTCATGATGATTTAAATGTGGGTGACTTAATCATCGCTACAAAACTATCTCAGCATGATTTAGACATCACAGCTTTTGGGCATCCTTACGGTTTTGTGCCTGAGGGTGCAGTTTACGAAGATGCCGATAGAGATTTGATTGATATTGCAAAGAGCGTGGCTAGTGATAAAAATATCCCAATTATTGAGACCACTATCGCTACTGGCGACCAGTTTATTTGTAATCAAGAAAAAAAAGAGTGGATAAAAAATACATTTGATGCTGGAGCTTTAGAGATGGAGGGAGCCGCAGTTGCTCTTGCTTGTAACGCTCTGGAGGTTCCATTTTTTATACTTCGCTCCATCAGTGATGCTGCTGATATGGATGCTAGTTTTAGTTTTGATGAGTTTTTAGAGTCTTCAGCAAAAATTTCTGCACAATTTATTATATCTATGGTTGACAAGATTGTTAAAATTAAGTAAAAAATTACTTAGAATAACAGGCAGAACAAATGCCAGATACCATCTTATAGAAGAAAATGACAAGATACTTTTGGGGCTTAGCGGTGGCAAAGATTCACTCTGCTTGGCACATGTGCTAAAACATATGCAAAGAGTAGCACCATTTGAATTTGAGTT
>JALUXQ010000069.1 GCA_027013265.1 Campylobacteraceae bacterium
CAACATACTACAAAAGTTTCGACAACCATATGCAAAAAAAATATAAAAATATATTTTTATCAGGAGCATTGCTTATCCCTGTATTGGGAATTTTAGGTACTTTTTATGTTATCAAAGTTGCTCCAAGCCTAAAAACAGAAAAGTTTTTGATTCAAAAATATAAAAATATAGCAAAAAGCAATGAACCTATCTATTTTTTAAATCACAAAGAGTTCTCTGAAGTATATTATATGAATAGAAACATCAACACTATAACAATGAAACAACTAAAAAAGGCGGTTAAAAAATATCCAAAACAAAGTTATTTTATTGTGGGGCAAAATGATGAAGATATAAGAAAAGACAATGACTTTAAAAATCTAATAGTTATATATAAAAGTGCTAGACACACACTTTATGAAAACAGATAATAGTATGTTAAAATCTTAATGCAATATTTCGTTTATATATAGCATAAGATGATAGCAATGCAATAATTGACACAATTGAAATAGCTCCTATAGCATTTATCTTGGCAAAAATAACGCTCAATGAAAAATAAATCAATATTGATAAAAATTGATAAAAATATATTTTGCTTGAAACATATCTAGATATAGTTACGGATATACCAATAGCTGTCAAGACCATGGTGAGTGGAAAAAGCGCAATAAGAATAAAAAATGCAAATTCATAAGCTCTATTTTTATCAGTAAAGGCTAGGCTCCAAAACGCGTAAATAGTTTGCATATACCTAATATTTGGAGTAGATTTATAATTGATATACATTTTTTTAAAATCTACTTGCTTAATATTCTTTTTTTGAAACTCAAATATTTTACCATTTTTGAGTACTAGCCTTATTGTGCCTTGTATGTTTTGAGTCAGTGCTTTTTCTGCTAAAATCAATCTTGGAGATACGCCTGCAGATCCCCTATTGTAAAGAGTTATATTTTTATATATTTTACTCTTCTCTACCTTGTCAATATATACAGTCCAATTTAAAAATTTTTGGCCAAATTTACTTCCTTGTATATTAAATTTTGCTTTTGTTTTTTTATAATCCAAGAAGTTATTGTTCAGTTGATTTGATAATGGCACCAAAATAATAATATTTACAATCAATAGTGTGGAAAAGAGGGATGCCAAAACTATAAAAAACCTTGACAATTTTCCAGGAGAAAATCCCAAGCCAAATAACACAATTAACTCATTCTCTTTGGATAAATTGAAAAGAGTTAGACACAACGAGATAAAAAAAGTAATAGGAATAGTATAGATAAGTAATTTAGGAAGAAGATACACATACAACATTAAAAATTCTATGATATTTATTTGAATCATTGATGTTGCATTCGCAATATTTATAAAAAAAATAATTGATGCAATAGAAAACAATATAATAAAAAGAGAGCTAAATACCCCCAGAAAACTTTTTAATAA
Organism: Campylobacteraceae bacterium; assembly: GCA_027013265.1. Classification (GTDB taxonomy): domain Bacteria; phylum Campylobacterota; class Campylobacteria; order Campylobacterales; family Sulfurospirillaceae; genus JAADIZ01. The sequence continues at coordinate 1,423 of JALUXQ010000069.1, forward strand.
ATAATCATTAACTTTACTCATAAACCCTTGTCTCCCAAGCCTTTTTTATAATTATTTGACTCTATATGATGCCTGCTAAAATCGCAACAATGTTTACATCCATAGCACCAACATTTTCGTATAAAAATCCATCACATAATACAGTCTGTTCTATATGTTTTTCCTTAAATATAAATGATTTTTGCTAGTTGCTTCATTTCAGTTATCTCTTATTTTGTTCCCTCTATGCTATAATTTTATATGAAACTTCGGAGGGAAGATGAGAAATATTTTGAACAAATATAATATAATGGCCGTAGTTATGATTGTCTTTGGGCTTGGTATGTTTTTATATCCTCGGCTGGACATGTGGATAAGTTCCAATATATCTCAAATTTATACACCGATTTTTACCAAAACCATGACAGTCATCACCTATATTGATAATCCCTTGCCGATTAGTTTTATAGTATTATCTATTTGTATCTATATGGGTTACAAAAAGTGGTATGGTGATATTCTTTTTCTTCTTTCATCTATTTTTGGCTCATCTGCATTAATGTTTATCACAAAAATCTTTATCCAAAGACCTAGGCCAGAGCTTCATATCATCAAGGTTTTTGGCTACTCTTTTCCATCAGGTCATGCTACCATCAGTACAGCATTGGCTTTTGCACTCTACCTTATACTAAAAAATAGAATCAAGCATAAAAAAATTTTGCTAATTTTAAGTATAATGTACCCAATACTTATATCTTTTAGCAGAGTTTATCTAAGTGTTCATTATCTAAGTGATGTGATTGCTGGCATCGGCTTGGCTCTGTTTTGGGTGAGTTTAGTGGCATTGGTATTTGAAGTTTTAAGGGCAAAAAATGAAACCGAAGTATAGTATCTATAAAAACTTTTTTTATGCAGTAGATGGAGCAAAAGTGCTTTTAAAAGAGAGTTCATTTAAGATTGAAATCACTGTATTTACTACAGCCACTATAGTGCTTGTGTTTCTGCCTTATCCTATTTGGGCAAAGCTCTTTATGTTTGTTTCACTTTTTGCTCCTCTTATAGCTGAAGCATTTAATACTGCAATAGAAAAGATAGTAGATATGACAACTTCAGAGTATCATATCTTGGCAAAACATGCAAAAGACATAGCCGCTTTTGGAGTATTTATAAGTATTTTTATTCCTCTGTTCACTTGGCTCGCTTTTATGATGTATTGTTATGATAAATAAAAATATAATAGCACTTGGGTTTGTCAGTTTTTTTACAGACATGGCAAGCAGTATGGTGACTTCTATATTACCACTTTTTGTGGTCTATGTTCTCCAAGAAGGTGTAGATAAACTAGGCTTCATCATCGCAGTTGCCACTTTTGTATCTTATGGCTTTAGGTTTGTTTTTGGATATCTTAGCGACAAATACGATATAGTGAAGCCTTTTGTGGTTTGTGGTTATCTACTATCAGCCGTCACGAAACCTCTTCTTTATTTTAGTAATAGCTGGATAAGTATAGCAACTTTAAGGGGAGTAGAGAGGGTAGGAAAAGCTATCAGAAGTGCCACAAAAGACAGTCTTATATCGGCTTATTCACAAAAAGGGAAGAGTGGCAAAACATTTGGTTTTCACAAAACTATGGA
>JALUXQ010000070.1 GCA_027013265.1 Campylobacteraceae bacterium
TTTTTAAAGAGGCACTCTTGGTATTTAATAGCCCTGTTGGCATAGCTAATATAGTGGCTAATGAAGTAGCAAGAGAGCTAAAAGAGAAACAAAAAGGGGATTTAAAATTTACCCCCGAGCAGTTAGCACAACTTGTCAAAATGGTAGAAGTCGGTACTATCTCAAATAAAATCTCCAAGCAGGTGTTCGAGGAGATGGCAAAGACTGGTGAAAATCCAGAAAAAATAGTTGAACTCAAAGGACTAGTGCAGATAAGCGACCCCGCAAAAATAGAGCCTATCATCGATGAGATAGTAGCAAATAATCCAGACAATGTTGCCAAATTTAGAGCTGGCAACACTAAACTTTTAGGATTTTTCGTAGGACTTGTACTAAAAAATACAGGGGGAAAAGCAAATCCAAAAGTGGTAAATGAGCTTGTAACTAAAAAATTGGGTATGTAATTCGGTGTAGTAACAAATATGGTGCGCTAGAGAAGATTTGAACTTCCACGGGGTTGCCCCCACTACCCCCTCAAGGTAGCGTGTCTACCGTTCCACCACTAGCGCATCAATAAAAATTAAGAGGCATAGAGAGTTAAAAAACTCTCTATATTTACTATATCATTCTATAAAAATGGGTTTGCATATAGTGCAATGAGAGCAATAACAAGTGCATAAATAACTTGTGCTTCTATCATCGCTAGAGCAATGAACATAGTCGTCATAAGTTTTCCACCGAGACCTGGATTTCTTGCAGTTCCTGCTATCGTAGCAGCTGCAGTATGCCCCATACCAATAGCTCCACCAAGAGCAGCAAGACCAAGACCCATACCAGCAGCAACTACTGAATATGCTTGAACCATACTATCACCTTCACCTGCAAATGCAGCAGTTGCAATAGCAACTATTAAAAATAGAATCTTCTTCATGAAGTTTCTCCTTGAAAAAATTTACAAAGTCCGTTCGGCTTGCGTATCCCTACTTATCACTTTGCATCGGCGGTATTTTATCTAAGTTATCGTTAAAAAACGATTAAGCAGTGTTACTTAACTAAACCTAGCTCTATCTTACTGCCATTTTGTTTTAAGATTTTTACCTGTACTTTTTGGTCAACTTCGAGATAGTCACTAACCCTCTCTACTCTGTGGTCAGCTATCTTTGATACATGTAAAAGTCCATCTATGCCACCTGGAAGCTCTACAAATGCTCCAAAATCTACAATTCTTCTTACAACTCCAGCTACAACCTCATCTTGAACAAACTTTGGAATAGGCTTATTGTCACGATGTCCTCCACCTCTTCTGTTGTCTCTACCACGAGATGGTCTGTTTACGATTTCTACTATATGGTTTTTGGCAGCTTCTACTTTTTCTTTATTGTCGCCTGCAATTTTTACTTCACCCTTGTCTCTATCTAAATCAATTGAGACTTCAAATTTCTCTATGATTTCTCTTATAGTTTTTCCAGCCTGCCCTATAACATCAACTATCTTTGAAGGGTCGATACTAAAAAGTTCAAGTTTTGGTAGAATTTTATTATTTACATGTATATTTTCACTGGCCTCTTCCATGATAGCTAGTATATGATTTCTACCCTCTTTTGCCTGATACAATGCCTCTTTTAGAGTATCTCTAGAGATGCCACCAAGCTTTATATCCATCTGAAGTGCAGTTATGCCATCAACTGTTCCTGCAACTTTAAAGTCCATATCACCATCATGATCTTCGAGTCCCATGATGTCGGTCAGTATAGCATGTTTATCATCTTCAAATACAACTCCCATAGCAATTCCGGCTACTAGTTTTTTGACTTCCACTCCTGCTGCTCTAAGAGCTAAAGAGCCACCACAGATGGTTGCTTGTGAAGATGAACCGTTTGATTCTAAAATCTCTGAAACCAGTCTTATGGTTTGAAGTCTATCTATTTCTAGTGTTGGCTCCAATGCACGACGGGCAAGATTGCCATGTCCCAACTCTCTTCTGCCTGGAGCTCTGATAAATCCAGCCTCTCCGACTGAAAATCCAGGAAAATTATAATTTACCATAAAGTTTTCTGTTAAGTTTCCCTTTTGAGTAAGTCTTTCATACATCTGTCCATCTTTGTCGCCACCCAATGTTACAGTAACAAGTGCTTGCGTTTGTCCTCTTGTAAACAGGCATGAACCATGAGTTCTTGGCAAGAGATTTGTCTCTATAGAGATAGGTCTGACTTCATTCAATGCCCTACCATCGGCTCTAATATTGTCTTCAACTATCATCTTTCGCACTATGCCTCTTTTGTATTCATTTATAGCATTTTTAACAACATCTTCATCCCACTCCTCTTTGATAGCTACTTCATCACTCATGATAGTCTTAGCTATCGCTTTCAATCCTGTTGCTCTTTCACTTTTTGCCATTTGGGATATCGCATCTTTTACATCATTTTTATAAAATTCATCTATATAAGTTATAATTCCATCATCTATCAAATCTTGCTTATACTCTAAAACTGCATCCTCTTTTTTGATAGGAGTAAATGCCTCTTCATAAGCTACGCAAGCCTCTGTAATAGCTGATTGAGCTTTGTCTATGGCATCTAGTATCTCATCTTCACTAAACTCATTTATACTTTGGGTTGCTATCAAATTTTCACTCAAGCTAGGATCCATCATAGGATCAATTCCCATGGCGGGAATGACGCCTGTATCCATAGTAGCGATAGATCTCATCTCTATCATGAGCAACTCTTCTTTTGTTCCTGCAACATATAGATCTAGACTTGAATCTTCTAACTGTGAGTTTGATGGATTTATCACTAACTCTCCATCTAATTTTCCTATTCTTACACCGCAAACAGATTTATTTACTGGTATGTCAGACACAAACAAAGCTGCACTAGCTGCATTTAGAGCAGTAACTTGCAAATCCACTTCAGGGTCACAACTAAGAACAAAAACGGTTAATTGGGTAGGGTATGCATATCCATCAGGGAATAGTGGTCTTAAACTTCTATCAATAACTCTTGAAGTTAGCGTCTCAAAATCGCTAGGTTTTGTCTCT
>JALUXQ010000071.1 GCA_027013265.1 Campylobacteraceae bacterium
AAGTGGACCAGCTGGAATCGCAGCTGCCACATATCTTCTAAGAAGTGGCATAAAAGTGGATATGTATGAGAGAGAAAATAGAGCTGGTGGGCTTTTAACATATGGGATACCAGGATTTAAGCTAGATAAGAAGATAGTTCAAAGAAGGGTTGATTGGTTGATAGAGGCTGGAATGAGTCTGTATACAAATACAAACATAGGAGAAGATACTGCTTTTGATAAAATCTTAACCGAACACGATGCTGTTTTTATAGGAATTGGAGCAGAAAAATCAAGGAGAGCAAAGATAGCCAATGAGAGTGCTAAAAATGTATTTATGGCGATTGACTATCTAAGAGATGTGCAAAGAGAGATATTTAACGAAAATTTTGATAAAAAGTATGATTTAAAAGATAAAAAAGTAGTAGTAGTTGGTGGCGGAGATACTGCGATGGACTGCGTCAGAACTGCCTTGAGACAAGGAGCTAAAGAGGTTACCTGTCTGTACAGAAGAGATAAGCACAGTATGCCAGGAAGCAAAAAAGAGTTTAAAAATGCAAGAGATGAGGGTGTAAAATTTATATATAATGTGAGTCCAAAAGAGATAGTAGTGAACAATGACGACAAGGCAATCGGCATAATCATGCAAAAAACAATCATCAACAAAGATGGTACTAGCAGAGGCAACATCGAAATTATCAGAGGAAGTGATTTTAAGGTCGATGCAAATATTTTCATCTTTGCTTTAGGATTTACCCCCTCAAAACCAGATTTTCTAGCCTCAAATGGTATAGAGATTAACAAATGGGGAGAGATTGAGACGGGAGATGATTATCAGACGAGTAAACTCGGAGTCTATGCAGGAGGAGATTGTAAGCGCGGAAGTGATTTGGTCGTAACTGCTGCAAAAGAGGGAAGAGAGGCGGCAAAATTTATCGTCAAAAGCTTGCTTTCATAATATATGCAAGAGTTTAAAAAAGCTGTCATTGAGGCAAATTTAGAGGTAAGAGAGCTTATCTCTCAAAATTCACATGATTTTTTATGCAGAGAAATTTCTGTGGGGTTTGGGGGAGATTTGAGCATGAATATCGATATTTTGGCAGAGAAAATTTTCATAAAATATCTGAGTAAATTTGGCAATATCTTCTCAGAAGAGTGTGGTTTTATAGATAACAATAGTGACTACAGTATCACGATAGACCCCATCGATGGAAGTTCAAATTTTTCTTCAAATTTCCCATATTTTGGAACATCTGTTGCTCTAAAGAGAGCAGATTCTATTCTTTTTGCCATAGTGGTAAACCTCTCAAATGGTGACATTTTTGCAAAAGATAGATTTAGTTTTAAAAAGGCAAATTTAGATAATCTTGCATTTAAAGATGTTGAAGTTAATCACAATTCCAAGATTGGTATCTTTGAGAGATCATACTGCTCAAACACTATTTTTGAAAAACTAAAAACAAAAAATATAAAACATAGATCTCCAGGAGCAATCGCACTCTCTTTAGCATATGCACATGAGGTTGATTTTGTTGCGTATGAGGGGGTTATGAGAGATTTTGATATAGAGGCTGGATTGTTTATGTGTGAAGAACTTTTTATAAGTAAGAAAAGTGATATTTTACTTATAAGCAAAGATAAGGAAACTTTTGATAAAATGTCCCAATTATTTTAGAAGGAGATTGGCATGAGGTATCAGTTATGAATTTTGGCGAAATTTTTGGTAATTTTCGAAAAAAACAGCCATCTCCAGCAGAAGCACCAAGTCACTGGATTAAGTGTAAACAGTGCCAGTCTATTATGTATTACAAAGAGGTTGAAAATCAGCTAAATGTCTGTCCAAAATGTGGATTTCATATAAGGATTAATGTTAAAAAAAGGATAGAACAGCTGGCAGATAACGATACTTTTGTAGAGTTCGATGAAAATCTAGCTCCAGTTGATCCTTTGAAATTTGTAGATAAAAAATCATACAAAAAGAGGATACAAGAGGGTAAAAACAAGACAAATAGAACATCTTCTGCGATTGCAGGAGAGTGCAAGATAAATGGAATTTCTACTCAATTGATAGTTTTTGATTTCTCTTTTATGGGAGGAAGTTTAGGTTCAGTTGAGGGTGAAAAGATAGCTAGAGCAGTTAAACGAGCCATAGAAAAAAGAGAGGGCTTGGTGATAGTGAGTGCGAGTGGTGGAGCGAGGATGCAAGAGAGTACATTTTCACTTTTACAAATGTCAAAAACATCAGCTGCATTAAAAGAGCTTGCAAATGAAAAGCTACCATACATCTCGGTATTGACTGATCCTACGATGGGAGGAGTCAGTGCCTCTTTTGCATGGCTTGGAGATATAATTATGGCAGAACCAGGAGCTCTTATAGGGTTTGCAGGGCAAAGAGTCATAAAGCAGACTATCGGAGCGGAGTTGCCAGAGGGATTTCAAAGATCTGAATTTTTGCTCGAACATGGGTTGATAGATATGATAGTAAGAAGAGGTGAATTGAAAGATACGATATCAGATATGCTAAGATTTTTATTAAATGATAAAGAAAAATTCACACTTAGATTAAAAGATAGCGTTTGAATATAACTATTTTCACGATAGAAAAGACAAAAGATGAGATGTTTGAGAGTATAGTTAAAAATTATCTTAAGATGTTGAAAAGATTTGCAAAAGTTGAAGACAGAACTGTTTTTAACAAACGCATAGCAGTATCACAGACAAAAGGAGAAGCGGAAGCAAGAAAATCATATACCAAGGCATATGAGCCATTTTTGAGTGGATACAGTGTTGCTTTAGATGTTAAAGGTGAAGAGATAGATAGTTTTGAATTTAGTAAGATTTTTAATAAAAATGCAAATGTCAATTTTTTTATTGGCGGTGCTTTTGGCTTTGAAAAAGAGTTTTTAACTCAAACTCAAAGGATTATAAGCCTAAGTCGGCTAACATATGCACATAAAGTTGCAAAAGTAGTATTATTTGAGCAAATTTATAGAGGACTTTGTATCGATGCAAATCATCCTTATCATAAATAGGTTAAAGTAATATTATAAAAATTTAGGTGGGAAACAGATGAGAAAAAGCGAATTAAAATTTTTTGAAGATATGCTTTTAGAGAGAAAAGCACAGATACTAAAAAATATAGAGAATTCACATGAAGAGATATCTTCGCTAACTCAGCATGATGTTGGTGATGAAGCAGACCATGCCGCAGTAAGTACAGATAGAATGATAGAAGAGGCGATAAGTCAACAGCTAAATAAAGAGCTAGCTGAGATAGAGTATGCACTAGGCAATATAAAAGCTGGAACTTACGGTATATGTGAAATGTGTGAAGAGGAAATAAGTTTTCAAAGACTCAAAGTCAAGGTACATGCAAAGTATTGCATCACTTGTAGGGAGATAATAGAAAAGTCAGCAAACAAGAGCTAAAAAAGACAAAGGTGGCAAGAAGATGGAGATGAAACTATGGGTATAAAACGATATGTATTGTTATCAGTAGTATATATGCTAGCCGTGGGTCTGTATGTATATAGTTTTAGCGGAGATAAATATACTTTGGACTTGTATGCCCTTACATTGACCCTACCTGTTGCTGTGTGGATAGTTGTGCCTGTATTTGTGCTATTCTTAGCTTCAGTTTCACATTTGGCATTTTACAGTTTTAAAGATTTTTTCTATAAAAGAGCACTTAAAAAAGATTATGATACTTTTATAAATGTATCTAAAAGCAGAATTCTAGGTGAAAAAAGTAGTCTAAAGTTTAAAACACAGTGGTTCAGAACACCAGGACTTGTCATAAAAAGCTTTAAGTACATAAGCGGACAAAATACACCAGATTTGGAAAACGAAGAGTTGGTAGAGTATTGTAAAGTTGTCAGTAGCATACAGAGTGGCAAATATGAAGATATTAAAAAATACAAACTATCTAGGGATAACGATCTCTTCATGCAAAATGAAAAAAATAGACTAAAAGAGGAGCCAAAATACTGCTATAGCATACTTAAAAATTGTGATAACTTAGAGAGTGAATTGTGCAAACTTGCGTATAGTGAACTTTTAAATATAGGAACATTTTCTGAGATAAAAAAATATGATTTTCATATAGATAAGGGTATGTTTAGAAGAATGATGGAGAGATACCTGGATGAAGAGGATGATTTTGATATAGATATAAACTCTATAGAAAAGATGCTAGAACAGTTCAATGCAAACAGCGAGGATTACCTAGAGTTGGCTCAAGAGATAAAGATAAAACTAGACCCAGATACGCTTATCAATCTATTTAGAAAGCTATACAATGAAAAGGGACAATTGGCAGCAAATGCCTACTTGTACACGCTGTATGAGTTGCAAATGATAGATAAAGTGCGAGATATCTTGGATAACTCTGATGAAGATGAGTTCTTGAAGTTTAAGACTCTACTTTTCTTGCGTGACCATGGAAAGACGATAGACACTATAAAGTTCTTAAAGGTATAAATATAGCCAAGATTGATTTTGACCGAGGTATTATTGCCTTGGCTCCACTTGCTGGTTTTACTGACTTGCCGTTTCGCTCTTTAGTGAAGAAATTTGGTGTTGACTTGACCTTTTCCGAAATGATAAGTGCAAATGCCCTAGCATACAACTCAAAAAAAACATTCGAGATGTTGAGAAAGTCTCCACTAGAAGAGCCATATATCGTCCAAATTGCTGGTTCGGATTTAAATAACATAAAAAAAGCAGTTGAGATACTAAACGACATAGATGGGGTAGATGGTATAGATTTGAATTGTGGATGCCCTGTCCCAAAAGTAGTAGCTCAAAATGCTGGCTCATCACTTCTTCAAGATTTACCAAAAGTACAACAAATACTAGAGACTATAAAAAAATACTCCAAAAAAGAGTACTTAAGTGCCAAAGTAAGACTAGGTTTCAATGAAAAGATTCCAGAAGATATCGCACTTGCTTGTCAAAATGCTGGAGTAGATTTTATGAGTATGCACGGCAGGACAAGATCTGGAAAATACAAAGCAAAAGTTGACTATGAGGCGATAGCAAGAGCAAAAGAGGCAGTCTCGATACCAATTATTGCAAATGGCGACATCACAAGTTTGCAAAAAGCAAATGAGGTAAAAGAGATAACAGGCTGCGAGTCCATCATGATAGGAAGAGGTGCGATAGGAAACCCTTGGATATTTTACCAAATCAAAAACAATCTAGACTCTATAAGCAAAGATAAGATAAAAGAGATAGTCTTAGAGCACTACGACAATATGATAGCCTTTTACGGCGCAAAAGGTGTATCAATCTTCAGAAAACATGTTCACACCTACTCCAAAGGCTTTCCAGAAGCAGCCACTTTTAGAGATAAAATAAATAGGATTGAAGAGACAAAAACCGCAAGAGCAGTCATAGAGGAGTTTTTTTCCCAAAAAGTTTAAAGTTTAACCCTGACCTTTTTGCTCTTTTGACATAGTAAAAGGGGATACGAGGGCTAAAATTTAAACTTTTTCATAACTTACTTAGTCTAGAAGACCAAAACTTTTTAATCTTCTATATGTTTTTTGTGTTTTGATTTTTTGTAGGTTTTTTTGTTTCTGTTTTTCTCTATGAGATTGACCTGTTTTAGCAAGAGGTTTCTCTTCTCTTCTTTGGATAAACTTTCGTTTTTTAGGGTATTTATGGTTAGCTCTTTGAAGTTTTGTAGAGACTTGAAATATGCAGAATCTACTCTTATCTCGTCTAATTTCTTGATTAAATTATATATCTTTATCGCTCTTTTTTCAAACAAATCGTAGTTGAAGTTTTCTAATTTTAAGATTGTAGCCGAGCTTTTTAGAAATTTTTCTAAAAGTCGCATATGCTTTACGCGAAGAGCTTTGTCATCTATGTTCATGGTTCATTGTATATTCGTTTGAGGCTCGGTCTTTGTAGCTATTTAGCTTTTGGTCTTGTAATTTCAAGTACTCATCTAGCTTTTTTCTGTTGTCTTCAAACGCTTTTTCAAATTCGCTATTTTCTTCTAGCTCCGTTTGCCCAAAAGTATCTAACAAAACATTTGAATTTCCTGATGCTATGAGGTATCTTTTGCCTTCAAATTCTACTAGAACTACAGAGTTGTTGGCATCGATCGGTTTTCTTTTTAACACTTTTATCTCTTGCCCTAAAGAGGGATTTTTTTTAAAAAGCCAAGAGTTTTCTACACTTGAATTTTGTTTTTTTGCGACTCGTCGTTTTAACCAAAACATAAATATCAACAAAACAAAAAGAGAAGTTATGACGATTATGTATCTTGTGTCGATAAGACTTGAATCTTGAAAAGTTTGAAAAGTTTGAGTAGAATTTTTCCCTATTTCATTTCTGTTTATTTGTCTTTTAACATAGGGTTTTATAAGCGTGGCTCTGATACGAAGACCAAAACCATCGGTAGTTTTTGAGGCTATGACTCCTATGTCAGATTTGCTTTGAAGTATAATATTTAAGCTATTTTTGCTTGGTTGAATAGTGATGAATTGGATGATATCTGAATTTACTTTTTCCTTGATTATTTTATTAAATGATAAATCTTCAAGTTTTAAAGAGGTGCCGCTACTGTTTTCCCCCTGATAAATCTTGCCTTCATATGGGGAGTCAAATGATAGCATGATATCAACTCTGTCAGTTCTTTCATAGATGTTATGAGTTAGTAGATTTGCACTAAAGCCAAGAGTTGTAAGGAAAATTAAAAGTAGAAGTTTTTTCATCAAATCTCTTTTTTGAAGTATTGTATGACGCTTTTGGAGTCAAGGATTTCATTTATCCTGATAGCAAGGTTTTTTTCATATACCATAACTTCACCTTTCCCAAAAATCTTCTTGTTTATAAAAAGTTCGACACTCTCTCCTGCTGGCTTGTTTAAGTCTATCACTGAGCCTTTTACTAGCTTTAAAATAGAGTCAATATTTAGATAAGTAGTACCAAGTTCAGCTATGAAATCGACATTGATATCTAGTAAGTTTTCATACCCAGAGAGTAATTTATCTGCTATATACTCTTTGTCTTCTTTATTCACAGCTTCCTCTCCTTCATTTTTTCCCTTTTGCTACTAGAAATGTTTTATCATTGATTGCATAAAGTAAATTCTCTTCCAATTCTATTGGAAATGGCGACGATATCTTACCTAAAAACTCTGGTGTTCCAAGTTTGTATAGGTTGTTTTTATTGCTCTCTTCCAATTTTACCTTAGCAAGTCCTATTACTTGGTTAGTTACTTCTTTGAGTAGATCGTTTATATCATCTTCATTTAAATTGTCTTCAAAAAGTAAAATCCTTGCTATATCGTTTAAAGTATCTTTTTTGAAAAAGAAGTACCAATTAATCTCTTGGCTATTTTCATATATGGGGATTGAAGACGCATAAAAATTTTTACCTAAAGTTTTGCCCTCTCTTCTCTCAAGTCCCAAAATCTCTTCACAAAATATTTTTAAAGAATCATCAACGATCTCTCTCATATTACCCACTTTTGTTTTTATTGCATGTATTATAGTTTAAATTTTTTAAATTGTTTATTAAGAGGGTAAATAGTACAATATCTTTTTTATAAAAGAGGTGCTATGTTTATAATTTTAGGTTTTATTGGGGTTATTGTCGGTTTTGCCTCAGGTTTTTTTGGTATAGGTGGTGGGACTATTTTGGTGCCAACTCTTATATATCTTGGTTTTGGGGTCAAAGCAGCTATCAGCATATCTATAACTCAGATGGTTTTTAGTTCCATATTTGGCTCATTCGTAAACTACAAAAACAGAATGCTTCGTGTGGAAAATGGATTGATTTTGGGCTTTGGTGGTTTTATAGGTGCTCAATTTAGTGGTTTTATAGTTTCAGCTTTGCCCTCTATCGCACTTCTTGGGTTTTTTGCAGTTGCACTTCTTATCTCTTTATATAAATTTTTTAAAGCACCAAGTGAGCCTGAGGGTGTTCCAAATGAGTCAAAGATACTTCTTTTTATAGTTGGTCTGTTTGTGGGAATGGCAGCCATCAGTATAGGTATCGGAGGAGCACTGTTTTTGACTCCGATTATGGTGGGATTTTTGCATTATGATATAAAAAGAGCAGTTTCAACCTCTCTTCTTTTTGTAGTCTTCTCTTCAGTTTCAGGGCTTATCAGCTTCTCCATGCATGGTTTGATTGACTATAAATCAGGTATCATTTTGGGCTGTGGCTCGCTAATAGGAGTCTACTTTGGAGCAAAACGATCACACACTGTAAAAAGAGATATACAAAAAAAGCTCTTAATGATACTCTATGTCATACTATTTGCATTGACAATAAATAAACTGATAGGGCTTGTATGATAAAGATATATGGTGCTCGTGAACATAACTTAAAAAATATAGATTTAGAGATTCCCAAAAACAGACTTGTTGTTGTCACAGGACTTAGTGGAAGCGGAAAGAGTACGCTCGCATTTGACACCCTTTATGCTGAGGGACAAAGACGCTATATAGAGTCGCTCTCTTCATATGCAAGGCAGTTTTTAGATAGAATTGGCAAGCCTGAAGTTGATAAGATTGAGGGGTTGACTCCTGCGATTGCGATCGACCAAAAAACAACTAGCAAAAATCCTCGCTCAACAGTTGGTACAATTACGGAGATATATGACTATCTTAGGCTCTTATATGCAAGAGTTGGCAAACAACATTGTCATAAGTGTGGAAAACCGATATCGCAGATGAGTAGCAGTGATATAATAGAGCAAATTTTAAAACTTCCTCAAAATTCAAAACTGATTTTGATGGCTCCGATAGTTAGAGAAAAAAAGGGCTCTTTTGCTGATTTACTAGAGTCACTTCGCCATAAAGGCTATGTTAGAGCCATGGTTGATGGTGTTATGGTTAGGCTTGATGAAGATATAGAGCTTAGTAAGACAAAAAAACATACTGTAAAAGTGGTAGTTGATAGGGTTGTGCTAAAAGAGGATAATGCTCAAAGAGTAGCAAGTGATATAGAAAAAGCACTCAAAGAGAGTTATGGTGAGATAGAAGTCGAGATACTAAATGCCCAAGAAGTAGGAGCGGAGGCAAGTTTGATTCACTATAGTGAACATAGAGCCTGTTTTGATTGCAAGATCAGTTTTGATTTGCTCGAACCTCTATCTTTTTCGTTTAATTCCCCAAAAGGGGCATGTCCGATTTGTGATGGCTTAGGTATTCGCTATACGCTTGACATGAGTAAAATCATAGATGAAGAGAAGAGTATCGAAGATGGAGCTATAAAGATATTTTATGGATTCAATAAAGGTTTTTATGCAAAATATCTAAAAGCATTTTGTGAGGCAAGTGGAATCGATATAAAAACCCCATATAAAGATTTAGAAGAGTGGCAAAAAAAGAGTATTTTACACGGTGGGGTTGAAGATGCTGTATTTACTTGGAAAAGACATAAAATAAGAAAAAGTTTTGAGGGAATTGTAAAAATTGCCTACAATATGCTAAAAGATGAAAAAGATATAAGTAACTTCATGAGTGAAAAAGCTTGTGATAATTGTGGTGGACATCGATTAAAACCAGAGCATTTGTCGGTAAAAGTGAGCCAAAAAGGCATAGGCGATATCTTGGAGTTGCCAATCGACAAAGCATTGGAATTTTTTAAAGATGAAGGAAATTTTTCATATTTTGGCGAACAACAAAAGATGATAGCAGAACCAATCTTAAAAGAGGTTAGAGATAGGCTGTATTTCTTATATAATGTCGGACTCGGGTACATAACACTAGGAAGGGATGCTAGGAGTATCAGTGGTGGGGAGGCTCAAAGGATACGCATAGCTTCGCAGATAGGAAGTGGGCTTACGGGGGTTATGTATGTGTTAGATGAGCCTAGTATTGGTCTGCATGAGAGGGATACAATAAAACTCATAAAGACTCTTAGGGATTTACAAGAGAAAGGCAACAGTGTTATAGTGGTCGAGCATGATAAGAAAACCATAGAATCAGCTGATTTTATAGTAGATATCGGACCTGGAGCTGGAAAATTTGGTGGAGATATTATCTTTAAGGGTAGTTATGAGGAGCTAAAAAAAAGTGACACTCTAACAGCATTTTATCTGAATGGAACAAAGAAGATAGACTATAAAAGCGACAGAAAACAGACAAAATGGATAGAGTTAAAAAATGTCAATGTAAATAATATCAAAAATTTAGATATAAAAATCCCACTCTCAAACTTAGTCAGTATCACAGGAGTTAGTGGAAGTGGAAAAAGTTCGCTTATACTCCAGACTCTGCTCCCTGTTGCCAAAGAGTTACTAAATCATGCTAGAAAAGTTAAAAAGGTTTCAGGAGTAGAGTGTCTAGGGTTAGAGCAACTTGATAAGGTGATATATCTTGACCAAAGCCCAATAGGCAGGACTCCAAGAAGTAATCCTGCGACATATACTGGCGTGATGGATGAGATAAGAGTTCTGTTTTCAAAGACAAAAGAGGCTGGGCTTAGAGGCTATAAGGTTGGACGATTTTCATTTAATGTCAAAGGCGGAAGATGTGAAAAGTGTCAGGGTGAAGGCGAGATAAAGATAGAGATGCACTTTTTGCCAGATATCATGGTCAAATGTGATACTTGCCAAGGGCACAGATATAATGCCCAAACTCTTGAGATACTCTATCGTGGCAAGTCGATTTCAGATGTATTGGAGATGAGTGTTGAAGAGGCATATGAATTTTTCAAACCGATTCCAAAGATAAAACAGATACTTCAGACTTTATGTGATGTGGGGCTAGGCTATATAACTCTTGGGCAAAATGCTGTGACACTTAGTGGTGGAGAGGCTCAAAGGATAAAACTATCAAAAGAGTTAAGCAAGAGAGATACGGGAAAAACCCTATATATACTAGATGAGCCCACTACTGGTCTGCATTTTGCTGATGTGGATAGATTGACAAAAGTTTTGCACCATTTGACAGATTTGGGTAATAGTGTATTGGTTATTGAGCATAATATGGATATAATAAAAAATAGTGATTTTGTGATAGATATGGGACCTGAGGGTGGAGACTATGGTGGCAAGATAGTCGCTACTGGAACCCCAGAAGAGTTGGCAAAAAATCATAAAAAAACAAAAAGTTTTACAGGAAAATTCTTGGCAAAGGAGATATAAGATGATACAAGATATCGTGGATAAAATAAGATCACTTCCCCCACTCCCTAAAAGTTTTGCAGAGGTAAATGCGATTTGCTCAGACCCAAATAGTGGTGTTGGAGATTTGGCAAATGTGATCAAGAGTGATCCGATGTTGGTGGCAAATCTTCTTAAGATAGCAAATTCACCGTTATATAGTTTTCAAAGAGAGATTAAAAATGTTTTGCAAGCTATATCTCTATTTGGAATGTCAACAACTAGATCTCTCATCACAAGTATCTCTGTTAAAAAACTTTTAAGTGTAGATATGGAGCCTTATGGTGTTACTCCTGAAGAGTTTGTACAGGTATCTTCACTGCAAAGCTTGCTTGTTACAAAGTGGTATAAAAAAGTTGATGCCAAAAAGACAGATGAGCTGTTTCTTGCAGCACTTTTGCAAGACACGGGTAAGATTCTTATAGCTGATGAGGTTGTGAGAAATGATGAAACCTATCAATTCAAATCAGAGATAGAAGTAGCGATAGATATAGCCACAGTAGAGAGGATGTATGTAGAGGCAACTACTGCTCAAGTCACTTCACAGATATTTGAGCATTGGGGATTTGATGAGAAGATGGTAGAGATGATAAAATTTTCTGATAATTATGATGATGCAGAGGAGTTGAGAGATTATGCGTTGGCTCTAAAGATACTAAAAACTGCTGTACCTATTAATTCACCACTGAGCGAGAGAAGTGTAACTATGGCACTTGCAATTTTAGAAAAAGAGGGAATGGATCAAGAGCTATTTTTAGATGCCATTGAAGAAATTGTAAATTGAAAACACTAACTATAATAGATACATTTGGATTCTTTTTTAGAAACTATTTTGCTCTTCCAAATTTGAGAAATAAAGAAGGTTTTCCTACTGGGCTTTTAACTGGATTTGCAAACTTTATCTACTCCTTAAAGAGTGAACTTGAGAGTGATTACATACTCTTTGCACTTGATGCAAAAGGCAAAACTTTTAGACATGATATAGATGAAAACTACAAGGGTACTAGACCAGAAGCTCCACAAGATCTCAAAGAACAACTTCCTGTTGCTATATCTTGGATAGACAAGATGGGTTTTAAGTGCTACTCCAAAGTTGGATATGAAGCAGATGATGTGATAGCTTCAGCTGTAAGATTTGCGAAAAAAAACGGTATAAAAGTACGAATTGTAAGTCATGATAAGGATCTTTATCAGCTTATCGATGATGACACAGTAACGCTGTATGACCCTATCAAAAAATCAGATATAAATGAGCAGAGATGTCTTGAAAAATTTGGAGTTCATCCAAGTTTGATAGGGGATTATCTAAGTATTGTAGGAGATAGTGCTGATAATATTCCAGGAGTTAAGGGTATTGGGGCAAAGGGGGCAAAAACTCTTTTAGATGAGTTTGGCTCACTTGAAAATATATATGAAAATCTTGATAAAGTAAGAAATCCAAGAGCTCAAAAACTACTCATTCAGAGTCAGGAAAATGCATTTTTAAGCAAAAAACTTGTGGCTTTATATGATGGCCTGGATATAGCTGATAAATTTGAGAGCTTCTATTTTCCAAAAGACCAACCTCTTGTAAATATAGCTGATGAACTGCAAAAATATGAACTAAAAAATATCCTTAGAAAACTAAATCTTAAGCCAAAAGAAGAGGCTAAAACAACTCAAGCCTTTGATGCGATTTTGTTAGATACAAAAGAGAAGCTTTTTGATGTTTTAAAAAGCATAGAGCCAAATTCACTTATAGCTTTTGATACAGAAACAGACTCACTAGATGCTTATAGTGCGAAGATAGTCGGCTTTTCGTTTGCTACAGATACAACCAAGGCTTACTATGTGCCTATATCTCACAGCTACTTAGGTGTTGGCGAACAAGTTAGCCTAGACGATGCAAAAATAGCGATAGAGAAGATATTTTCTCACAGAGTAGTTGGGCAAAACTTAAAATATGACTTAGCAGTCGTAGAGAACAATTTTGGTTTTTGTGATTTACCGATATATGCAGATACTATGATTTTAGCATGGCTTTTAAATCCAGAAAAAACCATAGGTCTTGATGCTTTGGCTTTGAGATTTTTTAATCATTCCATGATAAAGTTCAAAGACAGTGTTAAAAAAGGTGAAACATTTGCGACAGTAGACATAGAGTCAGCTTGCAAGTATGCTAGTGAAGATGCTTGGATGACACTGAGAGTTTATGATAGAGTTGTAGATTTTTTAGAGCCAAATTTGCTTGACCTTGCTCGTAGCCTAGAGTTTCCATTTATAAAGACACTGATGAAGATGGAAAAAGAGGGCATCAAAGTTGATGTTAGATATTTTGAGATGATGCTTAAAATCAGCTTGGAGACGATAGAGTCATTAAAGAGAGAGATATTTTCATTGAGTGGCTTGGAGTTCAATGTAAACTCAACACAGCAATTGGGCAAAGTGCTTTTTGAAGATTTAAATCTTCGAGTTGTGAAAAAGACCAAAACAGGCTACAGTACAGATGAAAAAGTCTTAAATGAGTTAAAAGAGGAGCATCCGCTCATCCCAAAAATATTAGAGTACAGAGAGATATATAAACTGAAATCAACCTACATAGAGCCACTTTTAAAACTCGGCTTAAAAGATAAAAATGGTAGAATTCACACCTCTTTTTTACAGAGTGGAACGGCGACAGGAAGGCTTAGCTCAAAAAATCCAAATCTTCAAAACATACCAGTAAAAACAGAGCTTGGAAGAAAAGTAAGAGCTGGTTTTGTTGCCAAAAAAGGATACTCTTTAGTGGGTATCGACTACTCGCAGATAGAGTTGCGGCTTTTGGCTCATTTTAGTGGTGATGAGGCTTTGGTGAATGCTTTTGTTCAAGGCAAAGATATACACTATGAGACAGCTTTTAAGATTTTTGGAGAGGCAGAGGCGAAGAGTAAAAGAGGAGTTGCAAAGAGCATCAACTTTGGACTCTTGTATGGCATGGGGGCAAGAAAACTTTCTCAAACTATACATGTGAGCACAAAAGAGGCAAAAGCGTATATAGATAGTTATTTTGCATCATTTCCTACTGTGAAAGATTTCTTGCATCAAGTTGGAGAGAGAGCATTGGAAAAAGGATATTCACAGACACTTTTAGGGCGAAGAAGATACTTTGATTTTGAAAATGCAAATGCCATGCTTCATGCCTCATATATTCGTGAAGCAGTAAATACACTCTTTCAAGGAAGTGCAGCAGATTTGATTAAGATGGCTATGAATAAGATAATGGAGACATTGATAAATGATGAAGCAAAACTTCTGTTGCAAATCCATGATGAACTGATATTTGAAGTCAAAGATAAAGAGGCGGAAAGTTTTTCACAAAAAGCAAAAGAGATTATGGAAAATATCTATAAACTAAAAGTACCTCTAAAAGTTTCCGTAGAGATTGGACAAAATTGGGGAGAGTTGAAGTAGAATAATCAGTTATTCTACTCTTCGGACAGTTTGCTCATCACATAAGATTGTAAGTTATTTTTTTTGATCTCTTTTTTCATGGCTTCGTTAAAAATTTCTTCCACTTTTTTACTGTATTTGTCATAGCTAAAATATGGAAAATGTATAGCCCAAGCCTCCTTGATTCTGCTTTTTGCCATTTTGTCTTTTATGCAAGCATGAAAATACTGAAATCCTATAAAAAAAGCAGCAGTTATTATGATTGTGCTGATGATAGAGGCATGAAAATCTATATGCTCAAAGAGTTTGTGAGTCAATATCAATAATGGTACAAGTATGAAAGCAGATACTATCGCATAAACCATATAGGCATTTTTGATGATCATTCTAAAACCTAACTTCTCAGGATCAACATGCATACCTTCATTGTGGTAGGCATTTGCAACCAGCAAATCTTTAAATCTGATAGGTTGACTAGAGGTTTTAAAAACAAATCTAAGTATCTTATCTTTGAGTTTTGAGTTTTCTAAAAATTTCATAGTGTAATTTTATCATAAATATGTTAAATATCATACAAGTAATGAGTAGCTATTTAAAACTATCATTAAACAAGATGCAAATACTCTCTATTTTGTGGGATAAAAATTTGTTTATGAAGTTTAAAAAAATATATGGGAAAGACGCTTGGCGATATCTTTGCCATATATTTTTTAAAGGAGAAAATATGTTTGGCTGATGTAAGTATAAGAAGTTAGGGTAAACCAACGGTTAACCCTAACTCA
Organism: Campylobacteraceae bacterium; assembly: GCA_027013265.1. Classification (GTDB taxonomy): domain Bacteria; phylum Campylobacterota; class Campylobacteria; order Campylobacterales; family Sulfurospirillaceae; genus JAADIZ01. The sequence continues at coordinate 15,301 of JALUXQ010000071.1, forward strand.
AAGTACTATATCTTTACATTTTTCAATCTAAGAGCATTTACTATAACGGAAACAGAGCTAAAACTCATAGCAACTGCCGCGATGACAGGAGATAAAAGTATTCCAAAAACTGGATAGAGAACTCCAGCTGCTATCGGAACTCCAGCACTATTGTAGATAAAAGCAAAAAATAGATTTTGTCTTATATTTTTCATAGTCGCTCGACTCAATTTTATCACTTTTAAGATGCCAAGCAAATCACCTTTTATCAAAGTGACACCAGCACTCTCTATGGCGACATCTGTTCCTGTTCCCATAGCGATTCCGACATCTGCAATAGCAAGAGCTGGTGCGTCATTGATGCCATCACCTGCCATAGCAACTATCTCTCCGCTATCCTTTAGTTTGCTGATAACATCAGCTTTTCCATCTGGTAAGACATTCGCATAAACTTCATCTATATTTAGTTTAGCTGCCACTGCATTCGCAGTAGTTTGGTTGTCTCCACTTAGCATAACTACTTTTATGCCCTCAGCTCTTAATTTCTTTACAGCCTCTAGTGAGGTTTTTTTGATAGGATCTTCAATGCCTATGATAGCACTAAATTTTCCTTCAATCGCCATAAATATCACACCTTTGCCGTCTTTTCTTAAAGTATCAGCTTTCTCTCTTATGTGAGTAGTCGATATATCTAAGCTTTCCAAGAAGTCTTCACTTCCTATAATAACTTGTTTTTTATCGATGTTACCGATAATCCCTTTGCCTGTGACTGCTTCAAAATCTTCTACACTTAAAAGTGAGATATTTTTTTGTTTTGTATGTTCAACAACAGCTTCTGCTAGAGGATGTTCACTTGCTCTCTCTAGACTTCCCGCATATGCTAAAATCTCCTCTTCGTTAAAACCATCTTCTATCTCCAAGCTTGTAACTTTTGGTTTTCCCTCAGTAAGAGTTCCTGTCTTGTCAACCACTAAAGTATTAACTTTTTCCATTCTTTCAAGCGTCTTGGCATCTTTTATCAATATGCCTGAAAGTGCAGCTCGACCAGTCCCTACCATGATAGAGATAGGAGTTGCAAGACCAAGTGCACAAGGACAAGCTATGATAAGTACTGCAA
>JALUXQ010000072.1 GCA_027013265.1 Campylobacteraceae bacterium
CAATCAAATGCAGACGACTCCTTTTATGGATGGTCTTGATTCTATGAGAGAGAAATTAGCATCTCAACTTTGATACTTGAAAAATCTGACAGGCTCAACCAAGAGCTTGAAGTTATTGTTGAGTTCATTGCCAAAGACAGCGTTAATAGAGCATTAAACTTTTATGATGAAGTCATTGCAAACATAAATAATATACCATCAAACCCATATATCCACAGAAAACGAAAATCTCTTAACGATGAAAATATTCGAGAACTCATCTATAAAGGCTATACAGTGCCATTTTTAATAGATAAAAAGACAAATAAGATAATAATACTCGGCATCTTTAACCAAAACCTCTGGCAATAATATTTTCCTCGTTCCACCTCTCCTGAGGTGGAATGCATATGTTTGTTGTGAATTGATTATTGTCTTTTGCTTTTTAATTTATCTTGGAGTATATCGTTGTGTTTGTTGTGTTTGTTTGGGTATGCATTCCACCTCAGGAGAGGTGGAACGAGTTAAAGTTATGAATTAAAATATGGAGGACCTCTAATTCTTAAATCTTCTTTTCCATCATTCATATAATAAAACCCTTTTTGTTCTAATTCTTCAAAAATTAAATTAACTATTTTATCGTCATTTCCGTATGTTCTTTCATAATATCTTTCTAGCCAGAAAGAAGCCCATTGGGCTGTTAGGGCTTTGTCATAATTGTCATTGATTTCGTTATTATTTGGGTCTATGTGCATATTTTGGAATATTTTTGCTGTCTCTTTTATTATCCTTGTTTTTTCTTGAAAGTTTGAGTTTAGGTATTGTTTGGTTTTTGCTTTCATCTCTTTTTCGCCATAGGCAGCTGCAAATATTGAGTTTAATAAATGTTTTTCAGTCTCCATACCATACCATCCTTTATAAACGAATTCATGGAAATATGCGCTGATTCCTGAAGCAAATCCAGCTAAACTTGGATTTTTTTTATATAATTCTTTATCATAATATTTACTATTCCTAGTTTCATCTTCCATTGCACATAAAAACCAGTATGCAGGTTCTATGTATGGGGTATTTTCTTTTACAATATGTGGAAAACTATTTGGCAAATACATAGTATCTGAAATTTTCATAATACCTTCAAATATTTTCATTCTATCTACCCCATAATTGTTATGGTCTTTTAGTAAACCATAAGCCTCTTTTATTGCCTTATCTCTACATGTAGCAATTCCTGGAGGGTATTCTACATCATATGCTTTTGCAACACTTGGTTGCAAGAGTGTTTTTCCAAAGGTTGCATTTAAAAGCTCTATGAGTGGGTTTGAAGCGGTTGTGAGCAGTGTGGTGGCTGCTATGGTTTTGAGTGCTGATCTTCTTTTTTGGTTAAATGTTGGGTTATTTGCACTTTTATGCACTACTACTGTTTCGCAGTCTTCGTCTTGGAGGATTTGTGTTTGGATATCAAGTAGTGTTTTTGCTTTGTTGGTGCTGTTTTTTAGCCTCATGACATCGCTGTGAGTTAGAGCATTGCTGTGGGAGAGTTGAAAATTGAAGCTATGCTCAAACACCCCTTTGGCTCTTCCTTTGACACCTACTCTGTATCTAGTTTGGGTTACTTTATCTATAGCACCGATATCGAGCTTGTATAGTTTTGCCTTGTACTCTGCATGTGGTGAGATTTTGAAGATATTTGAGCCCTCGCCTAAGCCTTGGATGAGGATGACTCTTTTTTGCAAAGGGTTGGCATAGATACTCTCTTGAAGCTCTACGATTTGCCTCTGAAATGCTCCATCATCAGGATTTATAGGGTTGCGGTAGAGTTTGAGTATCTCGTAGCCGTAAAGTTTGTCTGAACTCAACTGCAAAGCTATCTGCTGGAGTGTTTTTGCACTCTGGGCTGTTATGGCTATCTGAGTGTATGGGCTGTTTTGAAGTTTGTTGTTTTCTAATGGGCTTTGGTGGTGTAACTCTTTGATGATGACATCTTTGTCCATTAGAGATAACTCTACCTCTTTTTGCAAAAAGTTTACACTAAAGCCTAAGTGAGTTAATTGTCTATTTACCCCTTTTAGTGTTGCTGATGCTACTGTGAAATTTTTGGCACTATGTAACTCTATAGACTCTAGTGGAGTTATCTGCGATGTGCTTTGCGAAAGATATGTTTTTGATAAAAATAAAAACTCCTCTTTATAACGCTCTTTGCTTAGGTCATTTGTGTGTTGTAAAAGTATGAGTATAGAGAGGGTGCGGTCTAAAAAAGTGGTGTTTGGCATAGGTTTTGCACTAAAGCTTTGTGCGGTGCAATACTCTATGATGTTGCCATCTTTTTTAAAGATATAGTAATCTTTCCCAAGCTCTTTACCAAGGGCGTTTGAAGCAGTATCAAGAAGAGTCAAAAAGGTGTAAAATGAGTCTATCTCAAGGGTTTGGAGTATGTTTTGTTTATGGCTTAGATACTCTTTGTAAAACCAAAACTCCAAAGGTTTGCCGTCTTTTTTGATTATGCTTGGGTTAAATGCTGTTTTGTAGCGATTTATTGAGTGAGATACGAGCTTGGGGTATGTTTGCTTTAGTTTTTGTATATCTTCGAGCAACTCTTTGTAGGCTTTGAACTTTGCAAGAAGTCTCTTTTTCTCTTTTGATAGAAAGTTGTTTATATTTGGCTCTTGGGAGGTGATATGGTTGCTTGAAGCAAGCAGAGCATGAAACTCATCGACGAAGATTTTGTCAAGATTTTTAAAAAGTGTATAATCGGCACCTTTTTTCTGATGGAGTGAGAGTCTTAGATATGTGCTAAAATCACACAGATAGATACCGTCTGCTTTTGCGTCATGGGCAGATATGTTTTCATCTATGGCATAGATATGTTGCAAATCTTTTAGTGGCAGGGAGTCTCTCATCTGTTGGACTA
>JALUXQ010000073.1 GCA_027013265.1 Campylobacteraceae bacterium
ATGTCTTTTTTTAAACGATTTTCCATCTTAATAATCCAAGTTTTTCAATGTTTAAGCAATTTCTGTTCTTGTTTTTGGAGTTGTGTAGAAAGGTATGTTTATAATGAAATATAAATTATGTAAACAATTATTTATAATCTTATCAAACTTTAAACAAAATAAATGACTCATAAATGTATAATTGTCTTAATAAAATTTATATTTTGGATACTATATGGCAATTAAAAAAACAGAATTATATAGCTCGTTATGGGCAAGTGCGAATGAGCTTCGTGGTGGTATGGATGCTAGTGAATATAAAGATTATGTACTAACTCTTCTGTTTATGAAATATGTATCTGATAAGTTTAAAGCTGACCCAGACAGTCTTATTGTAGTTCCAGAGGGTGCTTCATTTGATGATATGGTAGCTCTTGCTGGCGACAAAGAGATTGGCGATAAGATGAACAAGATTGTTGCAAAGCTTGCTGAGGCTAATGACTTAAAGACTACTATCGACAATGCAGACTTTAATGACCCTGCTAAACTTGGTTCAGATAAAGAGATGGTTGCTAGACTCTCAAAACTTGTTAGAATATTTGATTCTCTTGACTTAGGAACTAACACTGCTGAGGGTGATGACATACTTGGTGATGCGTATGAGTTTTTAATGCGTCACTTTGCTACGGAATCAGGGAAGAGTAAGGGTCAATTTTACACTCCACCAGAACCTTCAACTATTATGCCTCAAATCATAGGTATAGGTGAAAATACTGGGCAAGATGAGACTGTTTACGATATGACATGTGGATCTGGTTCACTATTACTTAAAGCAGCTTCTCAAGCACCTAATGGTATGAGCATCTACGGTCAAGAAAAAGATATAGCTACTACTGCATTATGTAAGATGAATATGATTTTACACAATAACGAAACAGCAGTTATTGCAAAAGGCGGTAATAGTACACTTGCAAAGCCTGCCTTTACAACCGACAATGATACTAAGGTCAAAACATTTGACTATGCAGTAGCAAATCCACCATTTTCTCTCAAGGCTTGGACATCTGGAGTTAATTTTCCAGACACTTATGAAAGATTTGAAGGCTTTGATACTCCACCAGAGAAGAATGGAGATTATGCTTTTTTACTTCATATGCTGAAATCACTTAAGAGTACAGGTAAAGCTGCTATCATCTTGCCTCATGGTGTACTGTTTCGTGGGAATACTGAGGGAAGCATAAGAGCCAAACTTATCAAAAAGGGCTACATTAAGGGTATTGTAGGACTACCTGCCAACCTATTCTATGGTACTGGTATACCTGCGGCTATCATTGTAATAGATAAAGAAAATGCTTCATCTCGTAGTGGTATATTTATGATTGATGCAAGTAAGGGCTTCAAAAAAGATGGGAATAAGAACCGTCTTAGAGATCAAGATGTACATAAGATAGTAGATACCTTTAACAATCAACTCACAATCCCTAAATACTCAAGAATGGTCACAAAACAAGAGATAGAAGATAATGACTTTAACCTTAACATCCCTCGCTATATTGACAGTAGTCAGCCTGAAGATTTACACAATCTGTTTGCTCATCTCAATGGTGGCATACCATCTCATGATGTTGATGAATTAAGTAACTACTGGGAACTATTTCCAAATCTAAAAAGTGACCTGTTTACAGCAAGTGCTAATGATGGGTTCTCTGATACTAAGGTTATCTCTAGTGAAGTGAAAAATACAATTCTTCAGTCATCTGAATATATCAGCTTCAAAGAGAGTGTTACAGAGATATATCTATCATGGAGAGAGCAACATGATGAGATGCTTTACTCACTTGAAAATGGATGCAGACCTAAAGCCATTATAAAAGAGCTATCTGAGAGTTTACTAGAAGCCTTTGAGGATACTAAACTCATTGATAAGTATGATGTGTACCAGTTGCTAATGGACTACTATGTGGAAGTGATGTAAGATGATATGTATCTTATCTCTCAAGATGGATGGGAAATTGGAAGTAAAGTCAGAGAGTTAGTTCCAACGAAGAATGACAAGGGTAAATTTGTTTATAAAGAAGTACATGATTTTGAGTTTAAAAAGGTGCGATACAAGGCTGACTTGATTCCACCTGTATTGATTATAGGTACTTATTTTCAAACAGAACAATTAGTGATAGATGAACTTCAGTCTACTCTTGACATGGCTTCATCAGAACTAGAAAACTATGTGGAAGAAAATAGCGGTGAAGAAGGTGTTTTAGAAAATGTAAGCAAGAAAGCAGAAGCTCAATACCTCATAACAGAGTTCTTCGAGCTAGCTGCTAATAGTTATTTTGCAGAGTTGTATATACAATACCTAACACTTCAAGATACTCTTGCTACCCTTAATTCTGATTTTGAGGCTATAAACAAGCAATATGTCCTAAATAGTGTAAAAAATGAAAAAGGCAATGTAACCAAAAAAGCAGTAGAAACTAAAGTTAAAGAATTAGATACTGATTCAACAGAGTATGAAACTTTAACAAGTTGGCTTGATACAAGTAAAAAGCTGACTGCTACAAAGAAAAAAATCAAGGAACTACGTGAGAGCATAGAAAATGAACTGGCAATATTAACAGAGACACAACCCCAAAGTGAATACATTCTAGAATTATCAATATTAAACCAATACTTATTTTTACTAGAGGAAGAGTCTAAGGCATCCAAGGAAGTTAAAGAGGCTAAAGATAAACTCGATGCAGAAGTATTTAAGAAGTATCCAACTCTAAGTATAATGTCCCCAAGAAAAATAATCAATTTCAAAAATATTTATATTCTTAAATGGTAAAATAATACAAGATTAATTGGAGATATTATAATGAGCAGAAAGAGAACAACATATAGTGCAGATTTTAAG
>JALUXQ010000074.1 GCA_027013265.1 Campylobacteraceae bacterium
TCATCGCTTATGACAAAGTTTATATGTATACCACACTTCAATCTATAAGAAAAGTTTTAAGATATGATAATGATACCTTTGATGGCATACATATTTATTCAAACTCCCCCTTTGAAGATATAGAAAGTATAAAAAAAGTGCTACCAAGCAATCTAGGAGTGATCGGTTGGTGGCAAATGAATGGAAATTTCTTCTCCGCTTTGAAACTAGAAAAGAGATCACTATTTATCGTCTTGATGTTGATTATACTTATAGCATCTCTAAATATCATAAGCTCACTACTCATGACTGTTATGAGCAGACGCAAAGAGATAGCTCTACTTTTTTCATTGGGTGCAACTAAAAAAGAGATAAAAAATACCTTTTTTTACCTAGGCATGATCATAGGCGGAGGCGGTATCGTTGCGGGAGTTATATTGGGGCTGTTTTCTATATATATATTGGGCTCATTTGATATCATATCATTGCCAGCAGATGTTTATGGCACATCAAAATTGCCACTTGACCTCTCTTTAGTTGATTTTATATTGATTTTAGTAGGATCTATCTTCATCGTTCTATTCTCTTCATATTACCCTTCATATAAAGCCACCAAAATCAATATCTTGGACACTTTGAGAAACGAATAATTATGCGAGATATATCTTTTATGAAAAATAACTTGAAAGTTGGTTTATAATTTACCTATGGATTTGCAAAACTATTTAAACTATCTGATAATTGCATTTTTTACCATCACCAGCCCAGGAGCTGCTATACTTTTGGCTATAAATACTGCCATGAGTCTGGATCTCAGAGCCGTATTTTTCTCAACTATCGGCAATATACTAGGACTGTTTATACTTTCAAGTGTAGCGATGTTTGGAGTAGGGGTATTGCTCAAAACTTCTGTAGTGTTTTATACCGCACTTAAAATCATAGGAGCTATATATCTGATATATCTTGGAGTCATGCAAATTCGCAATAAACATATAAGCTTGCACCTTGCAAAGGAGACAAAATATAGAAATTACAGTATCAAAAAAGTATTCAAAAGAGGTTTCTTGGTAGCTGTGACGAATCCAAAACCGATACTCTTTTTTAGTGCAATATTTCCACTGTTTATGAATGAAAAAAGAAGCATAACTTTACAGTTTTTTGTGATGACTGGAACTTTTATGCTCATCTCATTTAGTTCACTGATGTTCTATGGCTACATCTCCAAAAGAGCAAAAGCATGGTTTTTAGACGAACAAAAACTAAAACTTTTTTATAGAATCTCTGGTTCATTGTTTATAATGATGGGAGTAGGTTTGGCTTATTTATAAACTTCCTAATGTTGGGTTGGTATTATACCAATTTAGATATACCTTCAAAGTTAAAATAGTTGTAGCTATTTTTATGCTCATAAGTAAACTCTAAGCCATGTGCTTTTACTATGTTTTGCACTATATATAGCCCCAAACCAAAGCTTTTATGGGAGATTTTATCTTGCGTGAAAGGCTCTAAGTAATGAGCAAGATCATACTGCATAGGATTTCCTTGAGATATAAAGGATATCTTATCATGACTTGTTTCTATCACAACTCTTTTGTCGATTGAGTATTTTATGCCATTGTCGATGATGTTTTTAACAGCTGTCGTGAAGAGTTTGAAATCTACATTTATATCTATATTTTTTTCGATTTGAAGAGTTATTTGCTCTGGTAAAATCATAGACAAATCAATAGCTTCATCAAAAATATCACTGATTTTGTAAGCTCTTATATTTTTTAACCCATCACCCGAAGTAATCTGCTCTATTGATGTAAATTCATTTATCAAAAGCTCTAATCTTTCAAAGACATTTATCAGTCTCTGCTTTTGTTTAGAATTATCTATCATCTCTACGCTGATTCTCCCTTTTGTTATAGGGGTTTTTAGCTCATGCATGATATTTCTTAGAAACATTTGCCTTGATTGGTTTAGTTTGTTGATTTGATTTACTGCATTTTGAAATGCATTTGAGACTTGAGATATCTCATCTTCCCCGTCTCTTGCGCAAGAGATATTTAGGTCTCCCTTAGCAAACTTATCCATCTCCCTCTTTAGTTTTCTTAAGGGTTTAATTCTCCTAATAGTCAGTACATAATTAAGTATAATAATGAGCAACACTAGCCCAAATATTCCCCTTATCGTATGGTATCTATATGGTTGATAATCTTCATCTTTGAGCAGCAATGTTGTGTTGTCATGTTCTATTAAAAGATAGTTTCGTCTATTGTAGACAAGGATGGCAGTTGAGCCAATTTTTCCAGTGATTTTTTGCAAAACATTTGCTTTGTCTATGATAGTTCTTTGTAGTTTTTTATCTTTTATGTCAAGCATATGGTAACTTTTAACCTGATTTTCAAGCTCTTTTTTGCTTATAAAATTATTTAGGTGAAAAAGTGTCGCTCTTGCAACTATGGTGTATTTGTTATTCAATTTTTCTGTATAGTTTTTTTGATCATAGTCCATAAGAAATATAAAAGCTACTATTATGCTTGATATTGAGATTATAAATATAAAAGTTATGCTGAAAAATATAGATGATCTGTTTATGCTTTGTAGGGGCTTCATTGTAATAATTTATATCCTATTCCTCTGATAGAGTGTATGTATTTTGGATTTTTTGGATCTTCATCTAGTTTGTGCCTGATTCTTCCGATGATAACATCTATGCTCTTATTTGATGTCTCCTCTCCGATCGCATCGACATTGTATATAAGCTCTTCTCTAGAGACGACTCCGCCAGCTTTATTGATGAGATATGCTAAGATTTCATACTCAGCTATGGTCAAGTTTAGCTCATTCCCTAGATAT
>JALUXQ010000075.1 GCA_027013265.1 Campylobacteraceae bacterium
TTTAATGATGATTATGCCTTGTTTTATCGGAGTGTAGAGATTTTTATCTACCTCTATCCAGTTTTGGCTTTTTTTATAATTTTTCATTTTTGAACTAAAGAGTGAAGATTTTGCTATAAAACCTATATCAGTGGCTGTCATAGCATACTGAACTGTTTGCGAAATACTCTGTGCATAAGCAAATTTATCTTTAATCTTTTTGTATATCTTAGCACTTTTCAAAGCCTCAACTGTAGCTTTTCCATAAGGAGCAATATTTGGATTTGCTATGGCAATTCTTGAGATAGTTTTATCTTGTGCTATATCTATACCCCTTGAAAAGTCCCTTTTTTTAACACTAAAAATAGCCAAACTGCCTTGTGCATAAACTTTTGCAGGAGCCAATGCTAGATGATTATCAAACAGATTTTGAGGATATCTCATATTTGCTGACATAAACAGATCAAATGGGGCTCCCTCTTTGATTTGCGTATTTAGCTTACCGCTACCACCCAAAATCACACTCACTTTTACATTTGGATATCTTACATGAAAAGCAGAAATAAGGTCATGGATAGCAAAACTGACATTTGCTGCAACTGCAACTTTAATCTGCGAAGCACTGGCAAAAACAGCTAAAAATAGAAGTAAAAATAGTTTTTTCAACAAGAGTCTCTCCAATTTCGTTATATTTTTTTATATATAACGAAATTATATCATAAAAATATAGCAGACATCAACATTGGTACACTATTTGCTGGTATAGAGTTATAAGATTTGTGAAAAGGAGTCAAATATGTCAGAAAAATTAATTTTGCTCGACAAATATGCACACTACTTTATCATAGCATCATTTTTATTGATTGTTTTGCTGTAGAAGTTATAGAATTAATAAACCTCTTTATGCTTTCCAATATCTAGCAATATTATCTCTTCATCTGTTATTATCAGCTCCAAAACTACCCTATAAGCCATAGATATTGAAACAGAGTCATAATCTTTGAGAGTTCCTTTTAGCTTGTGTAGTCTTAGTGAAGGATGGTGTGGGTTTGCTTTCAAAAATCTGATGGTTTTTTATATCTTTCTTTTAGCTCTGGGTGTTTTTTGATAAAGATTTTTTCTTTTTTGATATACTTATCACTTAAGATGAGTCTGTACATCATAAATCTTTTAAGTGTTCCTCTAAATCATCATCTGTTGAGATAATTTTGTATTTCTCATCTTTTATCTCTTGCATAGTTTCAAGATAGATTTTGTCTAATTCCAAAGCTCTTAGTTCATCATACTTATCAAAATCAATCACTATGTATCTAGGTTTTCCGCGAAATGAGATTATAGCCTCGTCATTTTCACTCATCTCTTGGTGTATAGTCTTGATGCCTTTAACTTTTAAATCATTTGCAGTTATCATATCTATCCTTAATCGTGTTGTTTATAGCATTGTAACACAATTTAATTAATCTAAAGTTGGCAGAGAGGAAGGGATTCGAACCCTCGGTGAGTTGCCCCACACACGCTTTCCAAGCGTGCTCCTTAAACCACTCGGACACCTCTCTACATTGGAAAGAATAGGAAGTGAGAGTATATCTACTTTGGGCTTAGACAATCTTTACAAATCACATCAAAAGATATAGTGTTTGCAAGCACTTTATCGCCTGTTTGCTCCTCTATTTGTCTTGAAATTTCATCTGTTTTTATCTCAAAATCCTCAATTTTTTTGCATTTTTGGCAAACTAGGTGGACATGTTTCTCTTTTGCTATCTCAAAATAGTCTTTTTTATTTGCAAATTTTACTTCACTAACCATATCTTTTTGTATCATCTCATTTAGATTTCTATATATGGTCGATAGCGATAGTGTAGGAAACTTAGCACTTATGATTTTTTGTATATCTTCAAGAGTGGCATGACCGCACTCTCTTAGTGTATCTAGGATGCATAACCTCTGCGGAGTTGCTTTTAATTCATTTGTTTTTAATAATTTTATATGTGACATAATAGTGCCTTTTTTATATAATATACTATATTATAACATAAATAGTAATTTTTAGCAAATGATAATTTTATTTTGGTATAATGTTTACTATGAATAAAAAATACAGATACTTTTACATGCGCCTGATAATCGGCGGGGCTTTTATATTGGCTATCCTCATTAGCAGTATATATAATGCATTAAACTAACAAACAATTTTAGAACTATTTCTTAGAGACAAATCCTCCCTTTGGTCTGAGTTCCACAAAATAGCTCTAAAAATTGTTTGAAACATAGTTAATAGTACCCAACGCACATTCCTCCGCACAATTTTATCTTCTTTTCTAGCGGAGATGGTCCAAAGTACTTGCACTTTTCTATATAGATTTGATAGTTATAATCTAGCCCTAAATCATCATAAAATTTTTTTAGATTTACAAGTTTTACCATGCCGATTTGCAGTATGTCTAACAGATGGTAAATTTTTGAGTTATTGCTTTTGGTTAGATGGGAAGGGGCGAGACCTGTGTATTTGCAAAATGCCTGTGCCTGTACATATCCATCTAGATTGGTACAAGTGCTAGCCAAATCTCTGTGAACAGAGGGAATAGAGTCGATTTGGAGATAAACTACTCTTGATTCATCATATTTAACAGCCTTGACTCCTTTCCAAAATCTATATGCGTTTGATGATATGCCTAGTATTTTCGATAATTCTATGTTTAGTACATAATTGTTTAGCATTGTATTATGAGAAATTTTGTTCATAATCATTTTTTTACCACTTTTAACTAAAATAGTTTCAAAAGAAGCTGGGCTAGAACAATAGCTAGAACCAACGCCATTGGGTAAACTGCAGCGTATGAGACAGATGGATAGTCTGATTTTGTTATATTGTTTGACATAGTCAGCGTTGGAGTTGAAGTCATACCACCAGAAAGAAGTCCTAAGATATTTAAAAAATTCATCTTTAAAAATACTCTACATATAAAAGCGACTAAAAGCAGAGAAAATATAAGCGAAAAGAGAGCTATATAGATAGGCATTAGCCCATTTTCTGATAAGCCTTGAAGTAGGTATTTTCCAGCATTTGTTCCGATGGCCGCCATAAATATAAGCTGTCCCAATGTTTTCATCAAGGTGTTTGAGTGGGGTGAGAGTTGCCAAACTATCGGTCCAATCCTGCCAAATCTTCCTAGTATAAGCGCTGTGATTAGGATGCCTCCTACGAAACTTAACTTTATATTTCCCACAAAAGGAAGATCAAATGGGACACTTCCCAAAAGGATACCAAACACAATTCCTATAGATATAGGAAGAAAGTCAGCTGCAGGGTATTTTAAAAGATCATTTCCTATGATGTCAGTTACTCTATCGCTATATTTTTTTGGAGTTACCACATATAACTTATCACCCAACATCAAAGCGAGAGAGGGGTGAGGGGTTATGTCTATGCCAGCTCTTCTGACTTTTGTCACGACTGCACGAAGGGATTTTAACTCTTTTATACCTGCGATTTTTTTACCCACAATCTCTTTGGATGTCACTAGAAGTCGTAAAACTTTCATATCATCATGAAATTTATAAGCATCTCCTATATCGTCACCCAACATCACACTGAGGGTTTCTAGTTGCTCTTTTGTACCCGAAACTCTGATGATATCGTTGTAGTGCAGCAGTTTACAGGCATTTTCATCTAAATCGCACTTATCTACTGCTTCGATTCTCTCTATCAAGGTAGATGTTATCTTCTCTATTTGAGATTTTTTTATAGGGTGATTTTTAAAATTCTCATTTGTGATTTTAAAATTTTTTGTGATGATTACAGGGTATTTTTGTCTCTTTTCCTCTTCATAATTTTCGACCTCTTTTTTTAAATTTACACGAAAAATTATAGGTAAAATTCTTATAAATAAGATAGTCGCAAATATACCAAAAGGATAAACTACTCCAAAAATAACAGATATTATAGGGTCATTTTTTACCTCAATCGCAGCTGCTAGTGATGGAACACTTGTGAGCGAGCCTGTAAAGATACCAGCTATTATGCTTCTGCTTAACCCAAAGTATGTGCCCAAAATATAGATACAAGAAAAGATACTAAGCAAAAGGAATATCGCAAGTAAATTTAATTTAATACCATCATTTTTGATAGTTTCAAAAAATCCTGGACCTGATTGGAGTCCTACTGCATAGATAAAGATGGCAAGTCCAAATAGTTTGAAATTATCCGAGATAACCATGCCAAAATGCCCAGCTATGAGAGCAACTAGGAGCATAGCAGTTATATCAAGGGAGAATCCCCGTATCTTTATATTGCCCAATATATACCCAACAGATATAATTGAAAAGAGATAAAATATCTCACTGTTAATCATGTAAACCACCAATTTTTTCGCAATTTTAACATTTAAAACTTTTATTTAAGCAAAATAGGGTATAATTTTGTCCGCTCTCCTTTAGACCTGTGCAATATTTTCTAAGAACAATGCTTCAGGGTGGGAACACAGCAGAGCACTCTTTTAAAGTGTGTGCCGCAGTAATCTGGAGGAGGGTTTTTAACCCTCTACAAAATTTTCAATCTCTTTGGCTAAATCATAAAAATTAACAACTCCATTTTGAGACTTTTCTTTTAAACTTTTAAGTATGTGCTCTTTACCCTGAACTAGCTCTTTTGATTTTACGCCATGTGAAATTGAGAGAGTTGCCTCTATAAAAGCAGAGAGTCTATCACAATTTTTAAGGGCAATTCCATCTATCGCACAGTCTCTGTTTTCATTGTAATTCTCTATATTTTGTACTATTTTTATCTTACCTTCATCTTGGATTTTATCTAAAAATTCATTTTTTTTGCCATCATATAACCCTAAAAGATACTGAAACTCTTTTAAAAATTTATTTGGTATGTATGGAAATATTTCATCTTCCATCACTTTTACTTCATACTCACTGATGATATCATCTAGTCCACTTACAGAGTATTTTACAGGTGAAATGATATCTCTTGTTAGGGCTTCTGGTAAGTCATGAAACAGGGCACAATAAAAGTTATTTTCCACTCTTTTATCACATGCTCCGACTTTCAAAGAGTAAAAATATCCCAATAACGCAACTATGAGCATATGCCCTAAAACTGAAGTTTCAGGAACTCTTGGAGTTTGTGCCCATCTCTTCTGAAATCTCAATCTTCCACTCAAATCTATAATTTTTGAAATTTTCTTGTTTAGAGAGATTTTTCTGACACTTACCAACTCATAATAGTCCTCAATCTCCTCTTCGACTGCCTCTTTTACCCGCTCTATTCCACTTAGAAACTGACTCGTCTGATAGACTATAGAAAACTCCCATTTAGTAGAAAGATATGATGCGGCTTTTAGTATAAATCTCTCTTTTTTATACATATTTGAATCTTTTAGATACTTTTCAAATCTCTTCAGAAACTCTCCATCTTCTATATCCGACAGTGAATCACTAAGTTTTGAAAGCACCCACTCGTTTATCTCTTTCTCTTTTTTTTGCAGAGCCTTTCTAAAAACATCTGGTCTTATATCAGTCACTACAACTCGTCGTAAAAATTCAAAAATTCCAGCCTCTATCAGATGAACTTTATCTACATCTTCCTCGATATTTGCCATAAAATAAGCGATGATAAATTTATGTGCCTGTTTATCAAGTTCAACGAGTTCTACCATCCTTGGATAGTCATTCCATCTCTGTATCGAAGCTGCTGCGAAAAGATACTCTATGAGTTTTGGACTTAACATTTTTTTATCTTATCGCTATCGATTTCTATCGTTGTGTGAACATTTCCTCTTGGATTAAAGTCTGCGAAGATTTTCAGCCACTTTGGTTTTAGTTTTGAGTAGAGTGTGTCATATATCTCATTTACACTATCTTCATGAGATATATGGCGATATAAAAAACTGTTTATATATAGTTTTATCGCCTTTAACTCCACTACAAACTCATCTGGAGTGTACTCTATATATACAGTTGCAAAGTCAGGATATCCACTTCTTGGACACAAACATACAAACTCAGGAAGTGTTATCTTTATGATGTAATCTTTTTTATTTTTGTTTGGCCAAATCTCCAAATCTCTATCTATATCAAACTCTACAATCTCTTTTTCACCATATTTCATCTGATTATCTCCTCTATATTTTTTACACTTTTAGGTTTTGAAACTAAAAACCCCTGAATATAATCTGGTTTAAACCTATCTATCTTTTTATAAGTATCTACTTTGTCTATAAATTTTACCATACTCTTAACACCAATATCCCTTAAAAAATTGATATGTGATTTTAACACTTTTGAAAAGAGTTCATCATCTATATTCTTTGTAAATATGATGTCAAATTTCACTATATCTATGGGTAAATATCTTATATACTTTAGACTACAATTATCACCTCCAAAGTTATCTATACAAATCTTAAAGCCCATCTTTTTATATTGATTTAAAATCTCTTTAAATCTCTGTATCTCTTGATATGCTCTTCTTTCTGTAAATTCTATGATAAAATTCTCTGGTTTTAGACTGTTTTTATAAAAAAGTTCACTCAGATACTCTCTAAATTTACTGTTTCTAAGGCTAACAGGTGAAATTTTGATACTGAAAAAAGTCTCTTCAAACTTTACATCTTTTAACTCTTTTAGAAGTAAATTTAAAATCTTTTTATCAAAGAGTGTCTCATATCCTAAGTGATTTATCACCCTTTGTATCTGAGTTCTTGAGAGCATGCCTTCACTCTTTGAATAAATCTTTGTTAAAACCTCTAAAATCTTTATCTTTTTTGTACTTATCTCTTGTGATGGTTGATATTTGAAGATAAATTTTTCACTTTTAATAGCTTCGTAAATTATCTTTTCAAACTCATTTGGTTTTATGCTTGTATCTACTTCTTCCCTATTTTCTAACAGATATAGAAGTCTTTTAATGATATTGTTTACATTTCCATCATATTTTGAATCAAGCAGTGAAAATTCTATCTTTATCTCTATATCATTTATACCTATATTTCTCAACTCTTTTGAAAATATGGTGAGTAGATGTTTTATCTCTTTTGGTCTGCCTTTTAGTATGAGTAAAAAATGACCACCACTATATCTGCCTATCGGTATATCTTTAAAATTATAGTTTTTTAAAAACTCATCTAATCTAATCGTAAAAGTTTTTAGTAGTTTATCGGCATTTGATATACCATATCTATCATTTATATCTACTATGTTTTCAATTTTTATGAGTACAACTGTGGAGTTATATTTTTTATCTTTTATCGTCTCTATTTTATCAATAATCTCTTTTCTATTAAATGTTTTTGTGATTGGATCTATCAGAGTTGTTTTAAATTCATTGTAGATGAGATATAAGATATAGTAGATATATATAGGAATGAGAAGTATTAAAAGTATAAAACTCTCTATATCATTTTGAATAAATCTAAAAGATAAAAAGATAAAAAGAGTCAAAATGAGAAAAGGGAAACCAATCTTTAAAGAGGTTATAAAACGGTTATTTCTCTCTTTTGACTCTGAATACAGCATCTATTTAAACATCTAGATGTTTTACATCTTTTGCATGAGCTTGTATATAATTTCTTCTAGGCTCAACTTCATCACCCATAAATAGAGAAAAAGTTTCACTTGCAATCTCAAAGTTATCTGCATTCACTTTAAGAAGTCTTCTGTTTTCTGGATTCATCGTAGTCTCCCAAAGTTGCTCTGGATTCATCTCACCTAAACCTTTATATCTTTGGATATAAGCACCTTTTTTTGCAAATTTTTCTATCTTTTCAAGAAGTTCAACTGGGTCTTTGTCACCCAAATTCAAATCTCTCTCTAATATCTTTTTCCTGATATATAGAGCCTCTTCATATAGTGGATTTGTAAAAAAATCATCATTTAACTGTAACTCTTCAAGACCATCATTTGTCTGTATATAAAGATGAATATTTTCTTCATCAACACTCTTATTGAGAATATTATAACCAATCTCTTTTATATAAGTCTCTATCGCTTTGAGCATCTTTTTATTACCAAGTGAGATTACATCTGGATTTTCAATCAAAAATCTAATAATTTTAATCACAGAGTATCTTTTTTCCAACTCTTTTAAGATATTTCGATAGGCTGCTACAATTTTAAAGAAATCTACTAAATCATTTTTGCCAATCCCTTCAAAATCCATACTATCTATGCCATTATCAATCAAAAGAGCATTTAACTCTGTATCATCTTTTATATATATCTCTTTTTTTCCTTTTTTATATCTATACAAAGGGGGCTGGGCTAGATATACATATCCTTTTTCAACAACAGGTCTTAAAAATCTAAATAAAAATGTCAAAAGTAGAGTCTGTATATGACTACCATCTACATCGGCATCTGTCATGATGATTAATTTATGATATCTCAATTTTTCTTCATTTAACTCTTCACCAATTCCACATCCTAGAGCTGTTATCATATTTTTAATTTCATCAGATTTTAAAATTTTGTCGATTCTGCTCTTTTCAACATTTAAAATCTTTCCTTTTAGAGGTAAAATCGCTTGAAAAACTCTATCACGTCCTTGTTTTGCACTACCACCTGCACTATCTCCCTCCACTAGGTAAAGTTCACTGATACTTGCATCTTTGCTTTGACAATCAGCTAATTTTCCAGGTAGTGTCCCTATGCTCATAGAGTCTTTTCTTCTTGTTAAATCTCTTGCTTTTTTAGCAGCTTCTCTACCGCGAGCCGCTCCTAAAGCTTTGTTCATGATAGCTCTTGCTTCGATAGGATTCTCTTCAAAATATTTTACAAGTTTTTCAAAAGTGAGTCTTTGGACTATTGGTTTTACATATGTATTTCCAAGTTTTCCTTTTGTTTGACCTTCAAATTGTGGTTCAGGAACTTTTACACTAACCACAGATATTAAACCCTCTCTTACATCATCGCCTGTTATCTTTACATCTTTTTCCCTTGCCGCTGCATTTGCATTTATATAGTTGACAATTGCTCTCGTAAGCCCTGCACGAAATCCACTCTCATGAGTTCCACCCTCAGGAGTTTTTATATTATTTACAAAAGATAGAAGAGTTTCACTATAGGCTGAGTTATACATAAGAGCGATGTCAACTTCTACACCATTTACACTATCATTGTAGTGATATGAACTAGAGATTTGCTCTTTTTTATTTAAATCTTCTACAAACTGCTTTAAACCACCTTCAAAATGAAAAACATCACTTCTTCCATCTCTATTATCTTTAAATTCTATAGTTACTTTTGGGTTTAAGTAGGCAATTTCGCGAAATCTTTTAGCTAAAGTGTCATAAATAAAATCTGTAGTTTCAAATATATCTTTATCAGGCCAAAACTCTATAGTAGTACCTCTTTTTCTACTATTTTTTACAATTTCCAATTCACTAGTAGGGATACCACAAGAGAACTCTTGGCGATGCTCTTTTCCATCTCTTTTTATGGTAGCAACAAGTTTAGAAGAGAGTGCATTTACAACTGAAACCCCAACTCCATGGAGTCCTCCACTTACTTTATAAGTATCCTTATCAAATTTTCCACCAGCATGAAGTACGGTCAAAACAACAGTAGCAGCTGAAATTTTTTCAGTAGGGTGAAGAGCAACAGGGATACCACGACCGTTATCACTGATTATTGCACTTCCTTCAGTTGTAATTTCTACTGTTATCTTATCACAATATCCTGCCATCGCCTCATCTATAGAGTTATCAACAACCTCATATATAAGATGATGAAGTCCGTTTATATTTGTATCACCTATATACATGCCAGGTCGTTTTCTAACTGCTTCTAAACCTTTTAGTACTTTTATATTTGACGCACCGTATCCACTCATATAATCATCTCCTTTAAATCATTATTGGCATAACAATTGTTATAAAATCTTCATCTTCCAATGTAAATGGGAGAGAACTGTCATTAAATCCTAGTGTAAAATCACTATTTTCTATATTTGATAAAAAGTCTATAAAATATCTACTATTTATCGCTAAATATATATCATTGTCTAAACCTGTTTTATACTCTATCTCTGTTTTTGCTTCTATATTTTCATCATTTAGACTCTCAAATACTATCTTTTCGCTTTTAAAAGTAACTTTCATCTCATTTGAGATTATAGATATCTGTTTTATAGCATCTATGATTTTTGCTCTATTTAAAAGTAGTCTATAATTTTTCTCTTTTGGGATAATTCTCTCATAATCTGGAAATTTTCCATTTATCAGTTTTGTAAAGAATTGAAAGTTAGAAGATTTTGCTATCAAAGTAACTTCATCAAAAAATATCTCTATATCATCAAAAAAGAGCTTCTGAATCTCTCCAATGGCCTTTTTTGGAATGATAAGAGAAAAGTTATGTTCTGTATCATTTTGTAGTTTAACGATGGCTAATCTTCTTGTATCTGTTGCTACTAGATTTATAAAATTGTCTTTTATGTCTATTAAAGCTCCATTTAATTCAAACTTTGGATTGTTACTGTCGATAGCAGGTGCTATTTTTTTGATTGATCTTACAAACAAAGAGCTGTTTATATCAAACTTTGGTTTATCTTCTATCTTTGGAAAAGATGGAAATTCACTTGAGTTAAACATAGGAAGTTTGAATTTTGAACTATTTTGTTTTATGTATAGATTGTCATTTATAGTTTCAAGTATAATATCTTCATCTTTTAATATTTTAATAATATCAAGAAGTTTTTTACCATTTGCTGTAGCATCTCCATGGTCTAAGATTTTTACACTTTTAGTGTTATAGCTGAGCCCTATTTCAAAATCAGTAGCTTTTATTATAAATTCATCTTCTATCGTATTTATAAGTATATGAGATGTTATTTGGCTTAGATCTTTTTTTTCTAAATATGGTTGTGTATTTATAAGTATTGTCTCCAACACACCTTTATTTATAGAAACTTTCATATGCTTTCTCCTTTTTATTATTAAATATCAATAGAAGTAGTAGTAGCTTTGGTTGAAATTGTGAAAATTTCATTTAAACTACCAAAATATAGCGAATTATTAGTGAAAAAACTTATATATTTTTTTCACATATTTCACATATTATTTAGTCTCTTTTATCAATATTTTGTTTTTTAACTCTTCAACTCTTAATTTAAATGTCTCATTTGTCTCTATTATCTCATTTATCTTTTTCATGTTGTGAGAAACTGCTGTATGATCTTTCATACTAAAAAATGATGCAAGTTGGGGCATAGAGTTTGGAGTTAATGTTCTTGCTAAGTATATACCTATCCTTCTTGCTTCTACTATGTTTTTATTTCTCTTTTTTGATTTTATTTCACTTGGTTTCATATTTAACTCTCTTGAGATTACTTTTATGATATCTTCTAGTGTTATATGATTTTTCTTCTCTTTTATCTGTGCTTTCATGACATTTTTTGCAAACTCTATGGTGATCTCTTGTCTCATTAAGGTAGCATATGCATTTAGATTTATAATTGCACCCTCTATCTCTCTTATATTATCTCCCATATTTACAGCTATATAGTTTGCTACTTCATTGTTTAGATCAATACCATCTAATTCACACTTCTTTTTTATGATTGCGATTTTTGTCTCGAGTTCAGGCAATCCAATATCTGCGATAGTTCCCCACTCAAATCTACTCTTTAGTCTCTCTTCAAGACCATTTATAGTTTTTGGTGGTTTATCACTTGTTAAAACTATCTGTTTTCCTGCAGAGTGGAGTTCATTAAAAGTGTGAAAAAACTCCTCTTGAGTTTGAATTTTATTTGATAAAAACTGAGTATCATCAATTAGAAGTATATCACATTTTCTATATTTGTCTCGAAATCTATCCATAGTTTGATTTTTTAGATTATATGTGAAGTCATTCATAAACTGCTCTACAGTAGCATATATTACATTTTTACCATTTGCTTGCGAATAGTTTCCGATAGCATGAATCAGATGAGTTTTACCAAGTCCTGTCGGAGCATAAATAAAGACAGGATTATAGACGATACCTGGTTTTTTGGCAACAGATTTTGCTATGGAGTAGGCATACTGGTTTGAGCTGCCTATCACAAAACTCTCAAAAGTATAAGATGGATTTAGTATTGTATTTGCTGTTGGTTTATTTAATTCTAGTGATTTTTTCGGATTTATACTTTTTTTACTCTTTATGATGTTGTCTTTTAATGTTATAAAAATTTCTGGTTTTTTACCAGTTTTTACCTCAAAAAGATGTGAAATTTTTTCGCTGTATTTTGTCTGTATCCAATTTTTTATCAAGATATTTGGAGCAATAAAAACTTTTTGGTCAGAGTGTGAGTTTTTTTCATCAAACTCTATCTGTTTTATATATCTCTCATACTCCTGTTCAGATATCTCATTTTTTAAAAGTTCCAATACATTATCCGCTAACAAAAATACCCCTTTACTATAATGTGTCTATTTTACCTAAAAATTTATTAGTTATATGTTAAAATGTATGTATAATTTTAAAACTATTTCGTGAGGCTCAGACCAACGGGAGGATTTGTCCTCTAAGAAATAGTTTTAAAATTAGACTTGTTTAAAGTCTATTAATGGTGTATCCTTATACTGTAACAAGTCTATTATACATGTCGTTATGTGAAAAAGATTTTCACTATGTGAATAAATATGTGAATAAAGGCTGTCAAATGACCATTTTAGGGATAGACCCTGGTACTAAAAACTGTGGATATGCGATAATCGAAAAAGAAAAAAATAACACAAAACTTATAGAGGCAGGTCTCATAAAAATCAAAGAAAAAATCCTCCAACATCAGATAGTTGAACTAACAGAAGGCTTGGATATCATCTTTAAAAATCATAAAATTGATGAAGTTGTCATCGAAGATATATTTTTTGCTTATAATCCCAAAACTGTCCTCAAACTCGCCCAGTTTAGGGGTGCTTTGAGTTTGAAGATACTTCAGGTTATAGGAAATTTTCACGAGTTTACACCTCTTCAAGTCAAAAAAGCGGTAACAGGAAATGGAAAGGCAAAGAAGGAACAGGTGGCGTTTATGGTCAAGAGAATTTTGGGTATAAAACAGGAGATTAAACCTCTTGATATAACTGATGCTATAGCTATAGCTTTAACTTATGCAAATGGTGTGAAAGTTAATCACATGTAAAAAGGTACTGGTGCTCAAATGGCAGGTTTTCATAGAGTTTGTGAGCTAAAATCTGTATCTCCCAAAGGGCTGATTTGCTACTTCTTAGGGTTAAAAAGTTTTGCAAACTTCTTGCATTTATAGTCCAAGTAAGCTCAGTTTTATAACTCTCAGGCAGACAATATTTTGCTTTGTCATTGCTTATGCCATCTTTTAAGATAAGCCTTAAATTTTCTAAAGCTTTTATACTCATCTCATCTACTTTTTCTTGTCCTGTCATCACAAGGTATTTGCTAGCTTTTTCAAAATCTAAAGATGAAAAACTCTCTTCATTTTTTAACTCTTTTAGAGTATATCTTGTACTTTTTACAGAGAGTGATGCAACTCTATGTCTTGCTAGTTCTTGCAGAAGTGCTCGGCTGATACCTTGTATATAAAATGTATATACTAAGTGTTCAAGTGTAGAGGCATGTTTAAATTTATTGCCAACTCTATCTATGAGTTCTTTGTCTTTTTCACCGCCACCATCACTTTTGTCAAAACTTTGCCAACAAGTTCGTATGGCACTAGCACAAACTTCTAAAGATGTATGTTGTAAGAGAGTGATTTTCATAAATTAGCCCTATTTTTTAATTAGGGCTAATTATATCAAAATTATCGTTTTAGTTGAAGTAGAGTATTTAAAATTTGATCTGAAGTTGTGATAGTTTTAGCATTTGCCTGAAAACCTCTTTGGTCAATGATAAGTTGGGTTAAAGAGTGGGATAAATCTACATTACTCATTTCAAGTGCACTTGCTTGTATAAAACCTCTTCCACCAACAGCGGCTTGACCTATAAGAGGATTTCCAGAGTTTGATGTCTGAATAAAAGTATTTCCACCATCACTCTCTAAGGCATTATTATTTGTAAATTTTGCCATAGATACTTGAGCTAATCCAAAACTTCTACCATTTGTAAAACTTCCTATAAGTGTTCCTGTTTCATCAACTCTTATACCAGATAAATCTCCACCTGGAAAACCATCTTGGCTTATATTTGAAGTTTTTGATGCAGAATCATAACTTGTCATACCATCAAATTGACCAGCTGTCCCAAAGTTTAAAGATATACTTTGATTTGGAGTTGCTCCATTGTTTGGTGTGTATCTAAGGGTTGGAGGAGAATAAGAAGATATAGAACCATCACTTCCAAATGTGATTTGTCCAGTTATAATATTGTCTGGAAAACCAGCATCATTTATAACCCCAGGTTGTGGGACAGATATGATCATATTCCATCTTGTTCCACCATCAGCGGTTGTTCCTACTTTTCTAAATTCGAGTCTTACCGTATGTTTGGAACCTAATGAGTCAAAAACATCTATACTAGAGGCATGACTAGCTGCATAAATAGCTTGAGATGTCCTTATATTGTTTCCAGTAGGAAGAGCACCTTGTAAAGTTTTCATAGTTGTTGCAAATACTGTATTTTCACTTACTTTATTTGCAGCATCACTATATCCTGTGATCGTTAGATTTATATTTTGATCATTTTTCTTGAGAGTATTAGTTCCTATATCTGCTTTTGTATTTGGATTTGAAAAAGTTGTTCCAGCAGGCAAAGTTAATGCAGTCGAACCAAGTGTAACTGCTGTTAAAACAGTACCAGCAGGCAATGTCACAGCTGATGTGATAGGGTTTGGAGTAGGGGCAACACCATTTGCAGTATATGTCGTTCCTATTGGTATAACAGTAGAGGCACTAAGAGTTATTGTATCAGTGCCTGTTGCCAAAACAGAAGCAGGCGGAAAAGATGTATCAACATTTAAGGCCCCAGATGTACCACCTAATAGTGTATATGTTGAATTATTTGGTAAAAAAGTATCTCTAACACCAGCTGTTGTTACAGCATCACTAGCAGTGCCAGTTCCAGACATAACAATTGTATCAGTAAAACTTTCTCCTGTGGCTGCTCCAGTAACATCAACATTATTTCCATTAACAGCAGCTGAGTATCCAGCTAAAGCGTTAATAGCATTTTTGACTTTTGTTGCCCAAGCTGCTGCATTATCACCGGTATTCCAAGTAGCAGTAGCTGTATTTCCTTGATTGTCTGTCCAAGTAAGTGTGTCTCCATTAACAGTTGGTAGGGTAGTGAGTGATACTTTATGAACTTCAGCAGTTACTCCATTTGATACACCAGTTAAATCGATTTGGTTTAATGTCGTGCCAGAAGCTAGTTTATCAGTTGCTAAACCTTTAGATGTATTGGTTACACCATTTACAGTATATT
>JALUXQ010000076.1 GCA_027013265.1 Campylobacteraceae bacterium
CCAACGATATGTGGAGGCTTTCCATAGTTTGAATCAAAGCCTAGATTTACGCTAGGCTCCCTAAAATGTACTGGCATCAATTGAGCATGAGAGTCAGTCATATGTAAAAATCTTGCATTACCAAAATTTTGTATCTTATAATAATCCTCTACATTTTGCACATCAAAAAGCTTTTTATGTGACTTGGCATATAGAGATGATGCCCCTAATACGGACATCATATATATAAATTCTCTTCTGTTTAACGAACTCATAAAAAACCTGCTCTATTTAGGCATGGCTGAACGCCAAGTTTTATCATACTCTTTAGATTGCTCCATAGCTGTATCTGCTTCGTATGCAGCTTTATTTGCATAAGCTATAGCCTCTTTTGCAGCTTTCTTTGCCTTTGCTACAAGAGATTTTGTATGTTGCCAAGCAACACCTTGTTTGTGAGCTTCATTATATTTCTTTTGTGCACTCTGTATCGCTCCATTTACACTTGGACCTGTACCAGCACAACCAGTAAGAAATGCAACCGTAATAGTACTAATTAAAATTAATTTTTTCATGTTTTATCCTTATTTTCTTGTATCTGGGCCATAAAGTTTCATACCATTTGACATATAAGTCAAGAAATATGAAAGGTCTCTTAGAGTTTTGCTCTGAAGTTTTGGTTTTTCAGCACCTGTTCCTTTGACACAACCAGCAAGTCTAGCCTGAAGTGTTAAAAGTGTACCATTTCCCTTTACTCTATATACTGGCATTTCAGTTGTTTGACCAAGAGCTGGACTTAGAGATTCTGCACGAAGTCTTTTACCTGCACTTTTAACATGACACTCATTACAGCTAAGAGACAAGTAACCTCTTTGTTTATAGAACTCTTTTTTTCCATGTTCATAAGCCTTTGCAGCTGCCATACTTGGAATTGTAACATGTATCTTTTTACCTCTTGATTTAAACGCCATATATGCTATAACTTTAGCAATTTTACCTTTGCCATACTTGTAAGGCTTCTCTCCGTTTTTAACTCTACATGCGTTAACTGCTTGACCAATAGTAACAACTTCATTTGTTTTTGTGTCAAAATAAGGATAATCATTTCTTACCCCTGGACCCTTTGGAAAACAGCTAGAGTAAGTCTTGCCATTTGCAAATGGTTTATTCCACAATGCCTCTCCGTCATCAACTTCTAAGGAGTACGCTGGAAATTCATTTAACTCTGCAAACTGCTCTCTACTTGGCTTATACCATGCAAGAGAACCGTCTTGAAAATCTTGAAAACTTAAAGGGTATCTATAATCCTTTTTAATTTCAGCTACACTCACATATGGAAAATACTGCGCATGATTTTTAACTGGATCTTGAAATTTTTTCAAGAAATAGTTAACGAACGCTTTTCTATCTTTTTCTGCTTGAGCATTAAAATTCGCTGCAAACACGATACTGCCACTTATCATGGATATGATGGCAATTTTAATCAATCTTTTTAACATGTTAATCTCCTTTTTTGTTAACAAAGTCTAAATATCTACTTTAATTTTATATCTTTTTTTTCACTAGCACCTGTATTGTCTTGCCACCAAACTTTGATCACATCACCCTTTTTTGCACCTTTAAATGCAAACTTTATGTATGGGTTCTTTGATACTGCTGAAGTTGGGTACATATCATATACCACTCTTCCTCCATGCTTTACAGTTAGATGATTAATGAATTTTGGCTCACCTTTTCCACCACCTAATTTACCAGATGACATTGGATGTCTTACAAGTAGTTTTACTGTTGCTACATCATGTTTAACTTTTGCTATTGCTTTTATTCCCATTTTATTTCTCCTGTTTAATTCATTTTATTTTTTTTATATATTGCTTAAGTTTAGACTGGTGTCCATAACTTAAATGCTGGCATCAACCACCACAACCACCAACTGTAACTTTTACTTGTTTAACTGCTTCATGAAGCTTTCCATTTGCATCTTCAACTATCAATCTAACATTTCCAGTTTTTCTCATTTTTATTCTAGTTGAAAACTTTGGAATAGTACCTTCTGTTAGCTCCCAAGAAGCTGCCAATGGGCGAGGGTTGTTGTCTATGATTATTGTCATGTTTTTTGCATTGCTTAGACTTGTTGAAACTGTAACAGGAACGGCTGCACCATTTTCTGCGATATCAGGTAGTTTTAGCACTGCCTTATCATCTTTTACCACATTTGTTGTACCATAAGCTCCTTGAAGTGCTGCATCGGCACTAGTTGCATCATACGCCTTTGGATGATCTGATAATATACTTGCGCTTCCTAGAGTTTGTAGTGTCGCTACTGCTGCCACTGATGTAAAACCAAGTCCTAAAAATTTTCTTCTTTTCATGTTTTATTCTCCTTATTTTGCTTTTGCTGTTGCTTGTAGATATGCTACTAGTGCATCTATTTGATGTTTGCTAATCTTATGACTTCTGCCCTGTGGTGGCATAACTGTGTTTGGATTTGTCTTGTTTGGATCCCATATCTTGTTGAAGATATACTCTTTTGGATATGTATCCATGTTTGAAAGTTTTGGACCAATATTACCAGCTTGTGGTATATTTGGATCATTTTGCACCGTATGGCATGCCAAACAGTTACCAAGTTTTTTAGTAACAAATACTTTTCTTCCCTCTTTTACAAGAGCGTCATTACTAGCAGCATTCACTGCACTAAAGCCGAGCATACTAACTAAAGTTGCGGCCAATAATCTATTTACAATTATCATTTTTTCTCCTTTTTTGTTGAATTGTTTCATTTACTCTTCTCCATCATGTATTTAACCGTGCTCTTAACATCTTCATCTTTTAGTTTCATGTCTCCGCCTTTTGGTGGCATTGCTTCAAAACCTTTGATTGCATGCTTAAACACATCCTTTAAACTCTCCTTTCGCACATGTGCCCAATCAGCCTTGTTTCCAAGTTTTGGAGCTCCGGCTATACCAGAGTCGTGGCACCCTGCACATGTATTTTTATATATAGTTTCGCCTACGCTATCTTTTGAGGCTTTTTTACTATTATCTTTAAATGAGTATCTTCCTTCGCCAAATGGTGGAGATACCACTGTCGCATCTGTTTTTATATGCATAACAGTCATCTTGGAGCTATCTATACAGTTTTTCATACATCTTGTGTTGTGGGTATCTGGTTTTCTTAGATTGTTATATTCAAAACCTTTTTCATTTGGTAGATGAACAGCTTTTATAAACTTTCTGTCTATTATAGTGCTGTCCTCTATATCCTTTCCATTTACCTTGATCCCATTTAGCTGGAGTATGTAGCCAAGTATACCATAAACTTCACTGTTGCTAAGTGATCTTGGAGCTGAAAGAGGCATGGCTGTATGTATATACCAGTAAAATGGTGTGATATATGGTGCATAACTCCCTAGAGTTTTCAACGGTCCTGGATCACCGCCTGTTTTTGGGTGAAGTTTCAAAGTGCCAATTCCACCAGATAACACTGGAAATCTATCAACTCCTTCACCAAAATCTCCATGGCAACTAGCACATTTAGCTGCATATACTTGAGCACCTTTTTCTACGCTCATTTTTCCACTTGGCAAACCTTTTCCATCTGGTCTAACATCAGTATTCCAAGCTTTCAAAACTGCCTTAGAGGCTCTCTTTCCAAAATGGTGATTTTTGCCACTAAATGGCGATCTATATATCTCGTCAACCAAAACATGCTGTTTTTGAATTATGGCTCCATCAATATTAATCTTCTTACCTTGTTTACTTGTAGTGATACTAGGGTATGGATACTTATCAGGATTGGCTGGAGTATAACTTAGCTTTTGAGCATTCAAACTGACAGCAAAAGCAAGCGAACTGACTAGCAGTATAGTATTACGCGTAAATGTGTACATTGTTTACCTCCCCATTGCTTTTAACTTCCCAAGTCTGTATAGCATTTCTATGATAAACTGACTCTTTTCCTCTTGCTTTTACTAACTGTTTTGCTGTTGGCTGTGTATATCCTGTATCATCTGTTGCTCTACTTTGAAGCATCATAGGCTTTCCATCCCAGTTAACTTCTATAGCAAATCTAGTAACAGCTTTTGGAAGAACTATACTAGTAAACTTAGCCTCTTTCCAATTTTTACCACCATCGGTTGAAACATCAACATGAGTGATAGTCCCTTTTCCTGACCAGGCAATCCCTTCTACTATGATAGGTCCTTTTTTAACACCTTTCCAGCTTCGTTCAGGACATGGCGAAGTTATAACAGAATTTGCTTCAAATGACCAATTGTACATCTTTGCATGTCCATCACTCTGAAGCATTGTATATTTCGTACTCTCTTCCCTAACCATCCATGACTTTGTATCAAATTTTAATCTTTTTAGCCATTTTATCTGAATTGCACCTTCCCAACCAGGCAGAAATAGTCTTACAGGATAACCCTGTTCAGGTCTAAGAGCTTCACCATTCATGGCATACACGAGCATCGCATCATCTAAAACTTTCTCTATCGGCACACTTCTTCCAACACCAGCTGGATCAGAGCCTTCAGGGAACATCCACTTAGCTTCTGGTTTTAGTCCTATATCTTCGAGTATAACTTTTAGAGGAACTCCTGTCCACTCTGAGCAAGCAACCATGCCGTGGGTAACCTGAAGTGAATTAAGACCAGGTCCTCTCCACTCCATGCCATTATTTGCTGCACACTCAAATGCGTGAATCACACTAACACTTGGATATCTCTTTAAATCTTCTAGCGTAAGAACAACTTCTCTATCGACTAGACCATGTATTAGAAGTCTCCACTCTAGTGGATTTATATCTACAACTCCACCATGACATCTTGTAAAATGTAGTCCATTTGGAACTATGATTCCCTTCAAATCTTGCCAAGGCGTAAAACTAACAGCAGCTTTTTGGTCAGCAGTAAGCCATGGAACAAATCTTCTTACGACATTCGCTTCATATTTTGATGGAAATCCATAAGGGTCTGAGTTGTTATCTCTTCCCCATTTAAGTCCCCACTCTGGATTATTTGGTGGTAAATTTTCAGGATTTACATGTGGTTGTGCCTGAAGTTTTGTTGCTCCAACTCCTCCTAGTGCAGCCGCGGCTGTCACAGAAAAAAGAAATCCTTTTCGCAAAAAATCTCTTCTATTTTTTTCAGGAGTTTTTTCTATCTCTTTTGCTACTTCTGCCACTGATCCAGAAGTAGAGAGATTAGAAATGTCTATATCTAATTCCATTTTCTTCAAATTCTTCTCCTTTTTTCTTGATTTTTGCATATTTATCTAGTAGACTTGTTGCAGTATAAGGATACACCATAAACTTTACACATCTGTTCATAATCAAGGCAACACGACGCAGGACTAGCCAAAGCTAATTCAAGGAGTGTTAACGAAGAGTATGGACATATGTGTAAAGCCCAAAGGGTAGACTTATACTGTAACAAGTCTAGTGAATAGATAAATATGCAAATACTTTAAAACTTCAACATTTTGTCATTTTAAAACTTAATACAAGATTATGATAAAAAATATTTTACAATGAAGAATTTCCTGTATAAATTGTTGCAAATACCTTGTACATAGGCAACAGCATATATTTATAACGCAAAAATCATTCTGTTTATTTTTTGTTTATAAAAGCAAAACTGTTACGAAAAGTATCAAATAAAAAGGTTACCTTTTGTAGATTTATTAAGAAATAGTTAGTTGTATAAATAATAACACTGCACTATAGCTTTGGCTATGACTCAAAAAAAGTTTTGCACAATCTCACCCTTTTAAAGTCTATTTATGGCGTATCCTTATACTGCAACAAGTCTAATAGAGTTAAAAAACAAATACTATTACTCCACCAAGTAACTAACTCAACTTTTGAGAGAGCAAGAAGTGGTGAGATATAAGCTAAGATTAAGATGGTGGAGTGTAGCGGGATCGAACCGCTGACCCCGACGCTGCCAGCGTCGTGCTCTCCCAGCTGAGCTAACACCCCATAAAGTCATATTTTAGCGGTAATTATAGCATAATTTTTATTCAAAGGCTACCAATTCCCCTTTTTTAAGTTTAAAAATTTTCTCTTGGATTGACCTTATATGAAACTGCTTCTCTTTATAACTTAGAGTTTTTGATTTTTTTATGAGGAGTAGTTTTTCACTATAAAATCTAATCAGAAATGTAATCATTGCTGAAAATAGATTTGCTTCATCATAAGTTTTTATATCTTCCCACATACTTATTCGCATAAGTTTTGGATTTTCAAGTTCATTATTTAAAAGTAGTTTAAACTCTTCATTATGGCTTTTAAACATGCTTATATCTATGTTATCGAGTATGGTATCTATGAGGGCTGGTTTTTGTAAAATTGTTTTGATAATAGTGAGCTCCAGCACATCTACAAAAGCCTCTTTTCTATCTCTTACATTGGCATTTCTTTTTGTTTTTACGAGATTTTGAGGCAAATTCAGTGCACCACTTAAAACTCCCTTAAAGCTCTCCTGTATAGCTTCTGGTAAGCTTTGCAAATAAGATGTACCCTCTTGCAAAGCCTTCTGCCTCTCTAATGCATCACTTAAATCATACCTTTTTACTATCCTCTCAATCGCAAACTCCACAAATGGCTGAGTCTCACTAAAGAGTCGTCCTAATTTCTCTATTTCCCCATTTTTTACCATATCAGCTGGGTCTAAGCCACCGCCAAAGAGAATAACACCCCCTTTAAATGAGTGTCTGCTAAGAAGGATAGAGGCTTTAAGAGCTGCTGCAATACCAGCATCATCACCATCATAAGCAAGTATCACCTCAGGCTCCATCTTTGATATAAGAGGTAGATGGTCATTGGTCAATGCCGTTCCTAAAGTCGCAACTGCATTTGTAAAACCTGCACTATGGAGCATGATTGTGTCCATATATCCTTCTGTTATGATTATCTTTTTTTGTTTAAATATAGTATCTTTTGCAAAAAAATACCCATATAGAAGTTTTGATTTATTAAAGTACTTTGTTTGTGGAGAGTTTATATATTTTGCGGGATGATTTGTGATGGTTCTGCCACCATATCCGATAATCTTACCATTTCTTGACCTGATTGGAAACATAATTCTTTGTGTAAATCTACAGTATGCTCTATTGTTATTTTCAGATATATCTGCTACTCCAAACTCCTTGGCTTCACTCATGGAGTACCCATGGCTTCTTAAAAAATTTAGTGTCTCATCAGAATTTGGAGCAAAACCTAGCTCAAATTTTTCGATAATAGCCTCGCCTATGCCTCTTTGGAGAAGATACTCTTTTGCCTCTTTTCGCATATCAAGATTTTTTCTAAAAAACAGAGTTAAATTATCCATCAGTTTTCTATCTATTTGTTGCTTGTTGTCTGTATATGTGAGAGAGAAATTATACATTGAGGCCAATTTTTCGATAGTTTCAGGATAGTTTAACTTCTCATACTCCATAACAAACTTTATAGCATCTCCCCCTGCCCCACAACTAAAACAGTGATAAATCTGCTTTGATGGACTAATCACCAAACTAGGGTTTGCATCACTATGAAAAGGGCAAAGAGCCTTAAAATTTGCTCCATTTTTTTTTAATTCCAAATAGTTGCCAGCAACATCTACGATATCTAATCTTGTTTTTAAATTTTCTATCGAGCTGTTTTCTATCACCGACTCTTCCTTTTTTATATAGTCTTATGAGAGTATTATACTAAATTTGATATAATATACTTCTTGTACAGGAGGTTTAAATTTGAATAGTTTTTTTATTGAGTATAGAGATCCTATGTTTGGGATTATTATACTGTTTGCTATGATTTTCGTCATCTCTTTCGCCAACTACTGGTGGGGCGTATTTAAAAATAAAGAGGAGAAAGAGAGCATAGAGAAGTTTATCAAAAAATTTGAGATACTAAATGATGAAAAAGAGTACAAAAGACTTCTACAAGACTCTCAAATTCCCATAGAGTCACTTGTTCTTTTAGCAGATGCTTATGGGAAAAGTGGTGATTATGAAAAATCCATCAACATATACTTAGTTTCACTAAAAAGAGTAAAAAACAAAGATCAGAAAAAATATATACTATCTTCTCTTGGAAAAACATACTTCATGGCTGGATTTCTCAGCCGAAGCGCAGAAGTATTTTTAGAATCCTTAAGACTGCACCCCCGAAATGAAGAGTCTTTAAAGTATCTAACTGTAGTTTATGAAAGACTCAAAGAGTACAAAAAAGCTATAGATGTACTAGATGCCCTTGAGGAGTTAGGGGCAAAAACAGACAAGCAAAAAAGCTATATACAGGCACTTGAGCTCTATGTAGATAAAAAAATCAGTAATTCAGAAAAAATTGAGAAATTGAGAAAAATATCTGAAAAAGAGGACTTTTTGCAAAGAAAGTATTTTGAATTTTTACAACAAAATAGATTGCCGATTTCTGATGATTTTTTAAATTTTGATTATAATAACCTATTAGACTTACTTTGGTTTTGTGATGCTTCTTGGCTTGATTTATCATTTTACAAAAACCCGATTTTGCAACAAATTGCTATGGCAAAAGGCATTGTGCCATACAAAAAAGTTGATAACCCTATATTTGAACTCGATATTTTAGGAACCTTACATAAAGAGGCAAACACTAATGCAGATCTTAATTTTCACTACATGTGTAAAGAGTGCAAAAATGTCTTTCCTATATACTTTTACAGATGCCCAAAATGTTTGGCAATTGCAAGTGCAAAGATACAGAGCTCAATAGTGAAGAAGAGTAGTGAAGAAAATATACCTTTTTTGTGATGGCTCATCTCTAGGAAATCCTGGATTTGGTGGATATTGTGCCATACTTAGATATAATAGTGTCGAAAAAATTATAAAGGGAGCCAGAAGAGATACCACAAATAATCAGATGGAGCTTATGGCAGTAATAGAGGGACTAAAAGCTTTAAAAGAGCCTTGTATCGTAGAAATAACAAGTGACTCTAGCTATGTTGTTAAAGGGATAAACGAGTGGTTAGTAAATTGGCAAAAACGAAACTTTGCAAAAGTTAAAAATCCACAGCTTTGGAAAGAGTATTTAGAGGTCTCAAAAAAGCATAAGATAGTGGCAAATTGGGTTAGAGGGCACAATGGGCATGAAGAGAATGAAAGATGCGACAAAATAGCAAGACAAGAGGCAGAAAATCTAAAAAATAGAGGATAGGCTATATGAAAAACAGAATTGACATACTACAAAAGCGCTTGGATTATCAGTTTAAGGATCAAAATCTGATAATCGAAGCACTTACGCATAAGAGCTACAAAAAACCTTATAACAACGAAAGACTGGAGTTTTTGGGTGATGCCGTTATGGATTTGATAGTTGGAGAGTATCTATATCACAAGTTTCCTGATGTGGCAGAAGGAGAGCTATCGAAGCTTAGAGCTTCACTTGTAAACGAAAAGGGCTTTAAAAAACTAGCTGACATACTTGACCTTGGAAATCACATCTTTATATCTTTAGCAGAAGAGAATAACAAAGGCAGAGAAAAATCCTCTCTCTTATCAAATGCATTTGAATCCATCATGGGAGCATTATATCTTGAAGCTGGGCTCGAAAAGGTGAGGCAAGTTTCCACCAGAATACTAGAAACCGCCTATCCTATCATCGACATGAATGCGATATTTAGGGACTTTAAAACTACACTTCAAGAACTCACTCAAGCAAATTTTGGAGAGACCCCGGAGTACAGACTTTTAAAAGCGTTTGGTCCAGACCATATGAAAGAGTTTGAGATGGCAGTTATCATTCAAGGCAAGGAGATTTCAAGGGCTAAAGGCAAAAGCAAAAAAGAGGCTCAACAAGCATCAGCAAAACTGGCACTAGATGCACTAAAAAGGACATAGTATAATGAATAAATTTGGCGAACTCTTTTCATTTAGCACCTTTGGTGAATCACATGGAAAAGCGATAGGATGTCTGATAGATGGTGTTCCTGCTGGGATTAAAATCGATTTGGACTTTATACAAAACGAATTAGACAGACGAAAACCTGGACTCAATAAATACTCAACTAGCAGAAAAGAGAGTGATACTGTGCAGATTTTAAGTGGTGTATTTGAAGGGCGTAGCACAGGTACTCCAATAGAGCTTATCATCTATAATGAAGATCAAAAAAGCAGAGACTATGACAATATAAAAGAGATATTTCGCCCTGGACATGCTGATTTTACCTACTACAAAAAATACGGCATACGAGACTATCGAGGTGGTGGACGAAGCAGTGCTAGAGAGACTGCCTCAAGAGTTGCGGCTGGTGCAGTAGCAAAACTTCTATTAAAAGAGTTAAATATCGAAATAAAAAGCGGTATTTGTGAAATAGGCGGAGTAAAAAGCAGACAATGTGACTTTGAGTATGTGCCAAAAAGTGAGATATATTCAGTCGATAAAACTATGGATAAGAGCTGGAAAGAGCTGATAATAGAGGCGAAAAAATCACATGACTCAATCGGTGGTGTTGCAATAGTCAAAATAAAAAATGCACCCGTAGGTCTTGGTGAACCTATCTACTATAAACTCGATTCTATTTTAGCAAATGCCATGATGAGTATCAATGGAGTAAAAGCTGTGGAAATTGGAGAGGGCTTTCTAGCTTCATCTCTTAAAGGCTCACAAAATAACGACCAACTCTCAAGCAAGGGTTTTTTGAGCAATAAAAGCGGAGGGGTGCTAGGTGGTATATCAAATGGGGATGATATAGATTTGAAAGTATATTTTAAACCGACTCCATCTATATTTATAGAGCAACAAACCATAGACAAAGATGGAAAGGAGTTTAAATATTCATTGAGTGGCAGGCATGACCCTTGCATCGCCATCAGAGGCAGTATTGTGGCAGAAGCCATGGGAGCACTTGTGATAGCCGATATGCTTCTTTTAAATATGAACTCGAAATTAGAAAATATCAAAAAAGTTTATGCTAAATAAAAAAAATATTCTCTGGCTCTCTTTTGCAACCATCATGGCGGCTTTAGTTATCTTTTTCAGCATCTTGAATAAAAAAGAGGAAAAACTACTTGTTAGAGCCAACAAAAAAGATATACTAAAAGTTTGGAAGAAAGATTATCCATACCGCAAATATCTACATATAAAGAAATTTTACAAGCCGCTTGCTAAAAAAACAATCGAAATTTGTCTAAAATACAATGTGCCACCAGCTGCCGTTTTAGCGATGGCGGGAGTTGAATCAGGATATGGTCAAGGCTATATATCAAAAATCACAGGAAACATACTCAGCCTTGGCGCAAAAAAAAACGAAGCCATGCTTCCTGCTTTGTATCTTCCAAATATCATCAATTTTCCCAGCAAAGTCCTCTATAACCCTCAAATTATAAATAGATATAAAAAAAATGAGCTATATTGGAGCAAGAGACTACCTAGCTTTAAAAAAGATTACCGCCCAAAAAATATAGCTGGAACTAAAAAGGAGCTAGACTATTTCGACAAGCATCTGCAAAAAAGAGTAGATGCAAATCTTGCCAATATAGAGGATTTCTGTAAAAATTGGATTTCTGTAAATAAAAAACAGAAGGCTTTTGTAAAAGCAAGAGAGATGTTAGACAACGCAGTCAAAAGTGCTACTAAAAGCGTATTATTTACAAAAGAGTTAAATATAAAATTCATCAATTTGATTGGCGGCAAAAAAAATTCATTTAACTATAGAGCAACTTGGCCAAAAAAAGTCATACTCATCATGAAAAAAGTTGGCTTGGTCAATTTAGTCAAATCTCTACATGTAACCCATGAAAATTTTAACACTCTATGGTGATACTAATCTAAACATTTTATAAATATTAGATTGGTAAAATTAGACTTTAGGAGCAATAATGCAAAAAAATTTGATAACAAAAAATATAAAGCTTACTTCAACAAGAGAGCAGATCAAAGAGTACTTTCTGAAAACATATAAACTGTTTGAAAAGCAGTTTGAGATATTTAAAGATGATAGTGTCTTTTTTGAGCGCCCTGAACCGCTTCGCCATCAACTTATCTTCTATTTTGGTCATACCGCCACATTTTACATAAACAAGATGATTCTAGGAAAATATATAAAAAACAGAATCAATCCAAAATACGAAGCTATGTTTGCCATAGGCGTAGATGAGATGAGTTGGGATGATTTGAGCTATCAACACTATGACTGGCCTAGTGTTGATGAAGTGAGAATTTATAGACAAAAAGTTAAAGAGGAGGTTTTGCACTATATAGATAGTGCTGATTTTACTACACCTATAACTTGGGATAACCCTATGTGGGTGATTTTGATGGGGATAGAACACGAAAGAATTCATATAGAGACTTCGTCTGTTTTGCATAGGCAACTTGATATATCAAAAGTACAAGAGCACAAAGACTTCAACATTTGTCAAGACACAAGCGATACTTACCCTAAAAATGAGCTTCTTAATGTCCAAGGTGCAAAAATAACGCTTGGCAGAAAGATAAACGATGGAGAGTACTATGGCTGGGATAATGAATATGGAGAAAAAGAGGTAGTAGTTCAAGATTTCAAAACCTCAAAGTATCTAGTCAGCAATGGAGAATACCTAGAGTTTGTAAATGCACGTGGCTATGAGACAGATGAATTCTGGAGTGCAGAAGGCAAGGCTTGGAAAGATTACACGAAGGCAAAACATCCAACTTTTTGGATAAAAGATGGTAAAAATTATAAATACAGAAGCTTGACCAAAGTATTGCCTCTTCCTCTTAATTGGCCAGTTGATGTGAACTATTTGGAGGCAGAGGCATTTTGCAACTACCTCAGCAAAAAACTTTCACAAAAAATCTCACTTCCAAGCGAAGCCATGTATAGATGTCTAAGGCAAAACTCCAAAATAGAAGATGAGGTTGATATAGATGCCAATATAGGTTTCAAACACTTCGCATCATCGACCCCAGTTGATAAGTATAAACATGGTAGATTTTATGATGTAGTTGGAAATGTGTGGCAGTGGTGTTCTACGCAAATAGATAGATTTGAGGATTTTAGAGTACACCCTTTATATGATGATTTTTCAGTTCCAACATTTGATAAAAAACACAATATCATCAAAGGTGGCTCTTGGGCATCAACTGGCAATGAACTCTTAGCAAATAGCAGATATGCCTTTAGAAGACATTTTTTTCAACATTGTGGTTTCAGGTATGTTCAAGCCAAACAAGAGGAGGCGAAAACAGACTTATACTATGAAAAAGATGAAATTATCTCTCAATACTGCGAATTTCATTATGGAGATGAACATTTCGGTGTGCCAAATTTTGCTAAAGAGATTGCAAAAATCGCAAATAGGTATGCTATAAATAAAAACAGAGCTTTGGATATAGGCTGTAGTGTCGGCAGAAGCTCTTTTGAGTTGTGTAGAGATTTTAAAAGTGTAACAGGTATAGACTTTAGTGCTAGATTTATAAATGTCGCGCAATCTTTAAAACAAGATGGGGTTTTAAGGTTTAACAAGAAGATTGAGGGCGATATCACAGAAAAGAGAGAGGTAACGCTACAGAACCTAAATCTTGAGAATATCTCTTTGGATAGATTGGAGTTTTGGCAAGGTGATGCCTGCAATCTAAAACCACATTTTAAAAATTATGATTTAATTGTCGCTATCAATCTAATTGATAGGCTATATGATCCAAAACTTTTTCTAAATGATATGGCACAAAGGTTAAATAAAGATGGTGTATTTATAGTAGGAAGCCCTTTCACATGGAGCCAAGAGTATGTAAAAAAAGAGAGTTGGCTTGGTGGAAAAGTAGAAAATGGCAAAGCGATATACTCTCAACAAGCATTGGCAAAAATTTTACAAAATGAGTTTAATTTGTTAGAAAAACCATTTGATGTTGAGTTTGTTATACAAGAACACACAAGAAAATTTCAACACACCTTTAGCAAATTCTCCATCTGGAAGAAAAAATCCAACTAGAGTTCTTGCAAATTGCATACATCGCCTATGTGCTATCTATCCTTCCAAAGCAATTATCACTCCACCAACTAAATACACCAATTTTTGGAAAAAAGAGACTTGATGAGGTGTTTAAGTCTCTCTTTTTGATCTTCGGGCACAAAATAAAATATAGTCATACCTTCTCTTCTGTTTTCTAATAATTTCGCATCTTTTAGTTTTCTCAAATGTTGGGATA
This sequence comes from Campylobacteraceae bacterium, assembly GCA_027013265.1. Lineage (GTDB taxonomy): Bacteria > Campylobacterota > Campylobacteria > Campylobacterales > Sulfurospirillaceae > JAADIZ01. Next base: position 14,134 of record JALUXQ010000076.1, read on the forward strand.
TAGGCGATTGATTCATGCCTAATACATCACTTAAGTCGCAAACACACATCCTGTCAAATTTTAAAAGTATATATACTATCTTTAGCCTAACTTCACTGCTAAGCAGGGATAGTGCATTTGCTTCTTGCTCTAGCTTCTTGCTTACCAATAAAAGTTCTTGTTTTGCCTCTTTTATCATGTCTGTATCCACATCTTTTCTTATACATCTCGGCGTGTTCAAGTTTTTACTCCCACTAAATTATTTGCAACAGCAGATATATTAACATAGTCTAATATGGTTGTCAAGTATTTATATAATATTTACTAAGATAGTATATAATTCCTGCCGAAAGGATTGAAAAATGAAAAAATTAAGCATAGGGTTATTATTAGGTTTTCTGATATCTTCATCACTATTTGCTGCTGAGCAAAGTGAATTAAAACAGGATATAAGCAGAGTTTTTGCAAATGGCAAGATAGATGTAAATTCTATCAGTATTATCGCCCAAGACAGTATCTCAGATCTTAAAAATCTGCATATTGCTATGGGAGCTATAAAAGGGAGTTCAAAACCTTTTTTAATCCTATATAACAAAGATACGATGATGGTAGGTAGTATAAAAGACAGAAAAAGTGGTAAAAGTATATTTGATGATTTCATAGGCAAAAACAGAGCAAAAATACAGAAAGCTTTGGCAAAAATACAGAAAAAAGAGATAAGTGCAGAGGCTGCAAAAAACAAAAAGATTATATCGTTGTTCAAGGGCTCATTAAAAGATTCTACATTTAAAATCAGAGGTGGAAATCCAAAGGGTAAAACAGTATATCTCATAACAGATCCAAACTGTCCATACTGTCAAGAGTATGAAAAAAATGAATTGCCAAATACTATAAAAAAATCAAAAGAAGTAGTAGTTATGCCTATGTTTCTAAGAATCCCTGGTCATGAATCATCTCCTATGAGAGCAAGCTGGCTACTTCAAAAGGCAAAGAACACTAAAAATGCAAACTTATATGCTCTTATGCGAAAAGCGTCCAACAGTAGTGATAACTCATACAAAGAGGTAAATAAAAAATTCGCAAATGAAAAAATTGCTAAAATGAAAGAGTTTTTAGCTAAAGGCCTTATAAGAGGTACTCCTACGATATTTGACGAAAACGGAACTCCAACAAGATAGCTTGCTCTAAGAAAGATTGGACTAAAATTCCAATCTTTCTCACCT
>JALUXQ010000077.1 GCA_027013265.1 Campylobacteraceae bacterium
CCAGAGGATAATTTTTCTATTAGATAGATAAGTTTTTACAGGCATTTCAATCTTCTTAAAGCCAATTTTATCTCTAAAAAGTATATAAACACTACTATCTTTATATAGTTGGTGTAGCTTTTTGTCTCCTATATCGAGTGTTCGGCTGACCTTAAAAGTTTTACATGTTGAGCTTAGGTGGCATTGTATGATTTGAGATTCTACTTGCATATCAAGATCATGAAGCTTCTTGTAGTAATGTTGATATATGGCGATAAATAAAAAGATTAATCCAACGATAAAAAATAGTATAAAACTCTTTAAGAAAGCCTCTTTTTCATGATTCTTCAAGCATGTATCCTGTATTGCGAATGTTTTTGATATCCAGATTGAGTTTGGATTTTAGTTTACTTAGATTTACACGAAGAGCATTTGAGTTTGGATGCTCCAATAGATCATATAAGACTTGAGTCGGTACTATCTTGTTTTTATTGATAAAGAGTTCGTGAAAAAGATTTGACAATACTTCACCAAGCAACACAGGCTTGCCGTCTTTTACTATCTCTTTGGAATTGGTATCATAAGAGATGTCTTTATAAAAGCCAACACTCTTTTTTTGGTATCTGTTCTTTATACGCAAAACCAACTCTTCTGGATCAAAAGGTTTTTTGATGTAGTCATCAGCTCCAGCATCAAAGCCAAGTCCAATCGAGCTTATGTCGGTGAGCGCTGTTATGTAGATAGTTGGTGTGTTGTCTTTGGTATTTTTGAGTGATTTTAAAATCTCAAAACCGTTGTCACCAGGAACATTTACATCAAAAACATATAAATCAAAACTCTCTTCAAAACTAAGATTATAGACATCATCACTGTTAAAAGCACTAAGCACTTCAAAGTTTTCAAGCTCAAAATATGCTTTTAGGCTAGCATGTAGATTTTTGTCATCTTCAAGAAGTAGGATTTTCATAACCATACTTTAGTGAGATATTGTTCTGTTTTATATACTCTAGCGTGTAGTGGCTAGCGTGAATGAGAGATGAGTTCTTAGCACCAATTTTATCTAACAGCACAGTGGCTTGTTCGTAGTTTAGGTGGTTTCCATTGTCATAATTTGGTGCTAGACATGCATCTAAGTAACATGTATCAATCTTTTTTGAGAGCAAAAAATCCATACTCTCTTTTTCTATTCCTGCGCAATCAGTCAGATAAGCTATAGTTTTGTTTTTGTTTGTGATTAGATAGCCAGTTGTATTGATAGAGTGTTTAAGCGGAATTGGGTAAAAAATAAATTCATTTATGTATATAGGCTCAAACGGGCTGTTTTGTATATAATTTATCGATTTTGTAAATTTAAAAAGATTCAAAAATCCATCACTTTTTGGATGATAACAATCCATCTCGTCTTGGCTGTATCTAAGTCTTAAAAGCCCTAGACAGTGGTCTGCATGAAAATGTGTCAAAAGAATAGCTTTTATCTTTTTGCCATCAAATAGAGTGGATATGTTTTCAATTCCTGCATCAAGAAGGATAATCTCGCCATTTTCACACTCCAAGTAGCCACAAGTAGCAAGATTTACAATCTCTGCTTTCCTATATGTGCTACAAATACTACATGTACAATTATGTGATGGAATCCCACCACTATCGGCTGTTCCTAAAAATTTAATGTTCATGATGATATTATATCAAATTTTTGAATTTATGGTAAAATAAACATAAAGTAGGTGCAAAATGCCTGATAAACACAAAGGAAAAGTTCAAGTTTGGATAAAAGAGGAGAATTTGGAGTATGGAAAAGAGCTTATAAAACTGCAAATTGAGCTTCTTAAGTTTCAAAACCATGTGAAAGAGAAAGGACTCAAATACCTCATGATTTTTGAGGGGCGTGACGCTGCTGGAAAAGGGGGAACTATCAAGAGAGTGACTGAGCACTTAAATCCAAGGGGCGCTAGGATAGTCGCACTTGAAAAACCAAATGAAAAAGAGCAGACTCAGTGGTATTTCCAAAGATACACAAAACATCTCTCAAGTGCAGGCGAAATCGTACTTTTTGATAGAAGTTGGTATAACAGAGCCATGGTTGAACCAGTTATGGGTTTTTGCACGGAACGAGAACACCACAAATTTTTAAAAGATGCACCTGAATTTGAGCGAATGATAGTAGAGAGTGGCACAAAGATATTTAAGTTTTATTTCTCTGTATCAAAAAACGAACAAGCCAAAAGATTTAAAGCGAGAGAAACTGACCCACTGAAGCAGTATAAATTTTCAAGCGTTGATAAAGAGTCTCAAAAATTATGGAACGAATACACCCTTGCAAAATTTATGATGTTAAGCTCCACTCACACAGAGTATGCCCCATGGACGATAGTTAAAAGCGATGATAAGAAAAAAGCAAGGATAAACACCATAAAACACATACTAAATTTTGTAGATTATCCAAATAAAATAGACAAAAAAGAGATAGAAGTAGATAAAGAAATTATAGTGTATGGACGAGATGAAGCCATAGAGATGGAAAAAAGTTTCAAGTTTCATGGCTCAAAAGGCTGAGAAAAGGTGCCTTATATCATAGGTGAATAATCTTTTAAAATCTTCTCTTGAATTTTAAAGTTTGTCATAAATTTTTTTATGGTGCTATAAAACGCTCTCTTGTGATTTTTATGTGGTATATGAGAGAGTTCGTGGATTATGATGTATCTTATGCATTCGATTGGAAGTTGGGCTAGAGTGATGGTAAAGCTTAATTCATTTTTATGATTGCAGCTTCCCCATCTATTTTTTGTTTTCCTAAAAGATATTTTT
>JALUXQ010000078.1 GCA_027013265.1 Campylobacteraceae bacterium
AGCGAAGCTATCATCATTGTATTTTGAGATATTTGCCCACAGATAAAAAGCCCCTTGCGGTGCAGCATCTATCTCAAAAATTTGTGATAATTCACCATAAAGATAGTCTCTTCTTCTTTTAAACTCATCTTTTACTTTTGCTTGGTATTCATCGTCAAATGCTGCTAGTGCTCCATATTGGCTAAGGGTTGGAGCAGATATAAAAAGGTTTTGACTTAAGATTTCTGCCTCTTTTAGTTTATCTTCTGGAACTATTATCCAGCCTAGTCTATTTCCTGGTACGCAGTAGTATTTGGAAAAGCCATTTACTACATATGCTCTATCGCTAAACTCTAAAGCACAGCTTGCCTCACCCTCATAGGTCAAACCATGATAGAGCTCATCTGATATAAAAGCCATGTCATGTTCATCACAATACTGGATCAAATCCTTTAAGTTTTCTCTCTTATATATATTTCCTGTTGGATTTGATGGAGATGATATTTGCAAAGCATCTAGTTTTTTCTGTTTCAGATCCTCTACATGTAGCTCAAAATCATCTTTTTTATCTATTGGCATAAAAACAGGCTCTATATCCATCATATAAGCGAAATTCTTATAACAAGGATATGATGGGTCACTAAGTCCAAGCCTTGCGGAGTTTTTTAGTGTCAAAGAGTATGCTATCAAAAATGCACCACTCGTTCCTGGAGTCAAAAATATCCTCTTCGGATCTATATCTAGATTGTATGTTTTTTTATATTCACCAGCTATCTTCTCTCTTAATTCCAAAAGTCCTAAACTCTGAGTATAAGAAAATTTATCACTATCTATTGCATCATGAAGAGCCTCTTTGACCTTTGGAGATGGTGGCAAATCTGGCTGTCCCACCTCAAAATGCACAGCATCTTCGTATTTTAGAGCATCTCTTACTATATCCATCACTATAAATGAACTCATCTTTGAACAACGCATACAAAGTTCCTAAGTTTTTATAGAAATAATAACACAAATTTAGATAAAATACATAAAAAAGAGAAGATAATGCAAAAACTAAAAGAAAACTTAGAACAAAATGGCTTTAGCGTTTATTTTGCAAAAGATAAAAAAGAAGCACTTCTGCTTTCAAAATCATTTGTCGATAAAGCACCGTCCATTGGTCTTGGTGGCTCCACAACAGTTGTAGAGATTGGTTTGCTAAATTATATACTTGATAAAAAAGATATAAAGCTTTACAATCAATACGAAAACGGAATCAGTATGCAAGAAAATACAAAAAGAAGAAGAGAGGGCATGCTTGCTGATTTATATGTTTGTGGATGTAATGCTATCACGCAAAATGGTGAACTCGTAAATGCAGATGGAAGTGGCAACAGGGTAGCGGCTCAAATATTTGGTCCAAAGAAGCTTTTAATTATAGTCGGCAAAAACAAAATAGTTCCGACTTTAGAAGATGGTTTTGAAAGAGTGCTAAACATAGCCGCAGTTAAAAATATAAATAGAATGAATACAAAAGCACAAGAGACAGGAAAAGAGCCAAAATACAATATAAACAATATCGCAAATAAATTTGCATATATAAATGGGGATGAGATAGGTCGAACTCACATAATCATAGTAGATGAAGAGTTAGGATTTTAGCTAAAGGAATTTGCTCCTAAAAAAAAGGAAAGATAAGAGATGAAATTAACACATTTAGATGAAAAAGATAGACCAAAGATGGTAGATGTCTCAGATAAGGCAGATACATTCAGAGTTGCAAAGGCTAGTGGCACCATCAAGATGAGCCAAGAGGCATTTGATATGATAGTTAACGAAAAAACAAAAAAGGGTCCTGTTGTGCAAACAGCTGTTGTAGCTGCGATAATGGGGACAAAAAAGACAAGCGATCTGATACCCATGTGTCATCCATTGATGCTCACTTCTGTAAATTGCGATATAGAGGAGCTACCAGAACTGCCAGGGTTTAAACTCTTAGTTACCGCTAAGCTAAGAGGGCAGACGGGAGTCGAGATGGAAGCTTTGATGGGCACTAGCATTGGGCTTTTAACTATATATGACATGGCAAAAGCGATAGACAGGTCTATGGTTATAAGCAATGTTTTGCTAGAGGAGAAAGATGGTGGAAAAAGTGGACAATACAAAAGAGGTTGAGATTAAATATCCAGCCGATTGGAAATACAAAATTATAACGGCAAAAGAACATAGTGCTAAAAATATCGCAAAAGAGATACTGCAAGAAAGAGAGCATAGTATAAAAAAATCTCAAAATAGCTCTAGCGGCAAATACTCTAGCCACTCTCTTGAGGTTTTAGTTCATAACGATGATGACAGGAAAGCTCTTTACGAAGCTTTAAAAAAACACGAACATATAAAATTTGTACTATAAGGAACAAAAAATGAAATCTACCCAAACAATCTTTTTAAACACGATAAAAGAGAACAAAGGCAACCCTCAATTCTTGAAAATCTTAAAAGAGCTTAGTTTTGAGCTCTCAAGAAAAAAGATACAGAGATTAAAAGATGATAAAAAGATACAAAATAGAGTCGGTGAACTTTTTGAACAGTACTGTTTTATTTTAGAAAATGAAGGCATAAAAAATGTAAAAAATATCTCTTCGGTAATAGAAGGACTTATCAAGGCGGTCAGTTATGATAAAGAGGAGTTCTTATTTAAGACCATCTATGAAATAGAGCAGTTAAAAAAATCAGCTGCCACACAAAAAAAAGAGATACAAAACACTATATCAAACACTTATGATATACTAGAAAAACATATAAATTCTCTTCCTGAGAAAGATATAGCGAGTAAGGCACTAAATGACACAAAATTAAATGCCATTGAGATGCTAGGAATTCTTAGAGAAACTACTGAAGAGGCAATTCTTACAACTCTGGAAAAGGGAAAGGATGTTGAGGACACTACTTTTCAAATCACAAAGAATTTGACTTTTCAAGCTATAAATGATGGTGATTTTGTAAAAAAGAGATTTTTAGATATTACTCGCATGATAATGTCTGTATCACTAGAGTTTGCAAATGAAAATCTTGGTTTTGCCAAAGAGTTGGTAAACGGTTCTGTTGAAGGCACTCAAAAAGGCATACTAAAAGCTGTAAATAAATTTAAAAATGATATCAAATTTGCGCCTGATGAAGATGATGAAATTTTCAATCAAAATCTAGACCTTGCAAAAAAAGAGTTGCCAACAATAGAAGATGAATATATCCAAATGCTCAAAGAGTTAGCAGAGAAATATGATGGTGTAATTCAATACAGTTTGAATGAAAAAATAGAAAAGTATAACGGATCAGTAGAGAAGATAAAACGAGCAACGCTTGAAGCGAAAGAGGCACTATCTCAAAGACTAGAGGAGATAGCAAGCGATGTCTCCATAGATGAAATCAAAGAAAAAGCTGAAGAGAAGTTTGAAAATCTAAAAAAAGATGTAAGTGAGCTTGGGAAAAAAGCAAATGAAACGCTAGAGCACTTAAAGCAAAATGAAACAGCCAAAAAAGCAACAATCGAAGCAAAAAAACTTGGTCTTAGAGCTTGGGAAGTTGCTAAAAACATGCTAGACAATGCCATAAAAAATGCCAAAGAAGGCACTAAAAAAGATAAATAGTATTGTATAACCCTTATTTAAGAGTCTGTAAAAAAGCCAATAAATCGTCTATTTTGCCTTTACTCATCCAGTCGAAAGAGGGCATAATCGATATTTCTTTGCCCTCTTCGTTTGTTTCGCTCCAGCTAAAATTTGGATGAGCTGTTTTTGTAAAATCCTCTACCTGAACCATATTTGGGTTTAAAATAGACTCTTTAAGATACTCTAAATTTCCATACCCTCCTATAAAAGAGAGATCTGGTGCCATATATTTTGGTGCTCTAGTCACCTGTTTATACCTGTGACAAATTGAGCAGTTTTTAAGAGCTATCTTCTCTCCATTTGTGGTATCTCCTGCTATTTTTTCATTCATTTTTTCTGCTAGTTGCTCTCCTGTATCCATGCCTTCAAGCTTCACTACTATCCAAGCACTTAGGTTCCTGAGTCTTCCTCTTTGAGCTTTTTGTCCATCATATATCGAAAAAGAGACTATAAATGCCCCGCTGTTTAAATTAGAAAATTTATCTACTATCTGTTTTGATATGCTACCTAGCCAATATCCGTTTTTATATCTCAAATCCATAGTTGTATCTGAATTTTGAAGGTTAATTCTGCGAAATGTGCGAAAGCCAAAAAACCTGTATCCCTCTTCTGTAACATTTATTGCATTATCTGTCTGTTTTGTCTCATTTTGCCCAAATAGAACTGAGTCATTGGATTGAAGGGGCAAATCCAATCCAGCTTTTGCCATAAAATATATCACACCATTTTTTCTGTCACCAAAATCAACATAAGGCATAACATCTAGCTTGTCCGGCATCTCAATACCAAATCCATCTTCAAAACTATCAGTTGATAGTCTGTCTGCTATATTTTTTGTGCTATCTCTCCACTTGAGTAAAAATGCTATATTTTTTCCATCATATAGAGCTTTTACCTGTATGTTTTTGGTACCACCTTCAAAGTTTAATCTATTTGCCTTCAAGTCATTTGTCTTGATTGAAACCATGGGATATGTCTTAATGCTTACAAAATTTGCGCTCATCCATGCTTTTGATGTTGTTTTGATTCCTAGAACATTGCCAGGGACTTTTGTAACCAAAAGAGATTCATTTGCACTAACAACACAAACCATAAAAATAGACAAGATTATTTTAGCTAACATCGACACCTACCCTAAACATATCTTCATGCCTAAAGGCCGTAAGCAGATTAAAGAGTTCGCTTTTACCATCTTTTTTTTCATTTCTTAGAGTCTTTATGGCATCAAAAACTTCTTGACCAAAAAGTTTTTCAAGTGTATCCATAGGAATTCTATCGCTTCCTTCTACTATTTCGTTTTTACTGTTATATTTTGGGGGAGACTCAAATGGAGGGATATAATAAACATTTGGCTCAACTCCAAAATCTGCTCTTAGGGGAAGTGCAACTCTGTATCTTTTTACGAGCTTAAAGACTTGCCCATCTACATCATCTAAAAAACCAACAAATCTGGCTCTGCCTGAGCAGTCACTAGCGCACATTGGCGCCAAGCCCTTTTCTATCAGTGGAAAACAAAAATTACACTTTTCACTCTTGGAGAGCATTGGATTAAAATATATCTTTTTATATGGACATGCCGCTATGCAGTATCTACAACCTTGACACTTATCCATATCAACCAATACGATACCGTCTTGCTCTCTTTTAAATATAGCGTCATGGGGACAAGCAGCCAAACAACTAGGTTTTGAACAGTGATTACAGATACGAGGTAGATTAAAAAAGTAGTTATCTTTCGGAAACTCTCCACCTCCACTCTCCTCATCCCAATTTACACTCCATGTTGGCTTTATCTCGGGCTTGAACTCCTTTGCACTCATTATCTCATCATGGTTATACTCCCATGGGATTCCATACTCTTTTTCCATATTTGGTATTTTGCCATCTTTTAAACTTCCATCAGCATTAAATCCTCCACCCATATCTTGCCAGTTTTTTGGGTAACCACGACCTGGAATTGTCTCAACGCTATTCCAGTACATATACTCTTTGCCTTTTTTGTTTGTCCACATAGTTTTGCAAACTACGGTGCAGTTTTGACAGCCTATACATTTATTTAAATCTATCACCATGGCAAGTTGTCTTTTTTTCATATCACTCTTTCAATATTTACATAATTTTCACTATTTTGACTCAAAATCTCACTATATCCTGCTCTTTGTGTAAACATAAAGTTCTCCCATCCATCTTGCATAATCACACAATCAAATGGTACAGATGAGCTAACTTTTGCCATAACTTTAAACTCTCCCTTGTCATTAAATACTCGTATATATTCCCCATCTTTTATACCATTTATCTTTGCTGCCATCACACTTATCACAGCAACTGGCTCACCTCTTTGAAGTCTCAAAAGTGTTGTACTTGCAGAGTAATTCACACCTCTACTCCACTTTGACTTTTTAAATACAAAACTATATGGAAAGTCTGGTTTACTCTGTTTCAAATCAGGAATAGACTCCATATCAGAGACTTTTTTACTCTGCACATCTGCTGTCACAACACCAGAATCCATCTTCTTTTTTATCAGATTATATGCAAGCTCATCATCTCCTAAAGGATTTAAGAGATCATCCCTGTTTGTATATTCTTGATAAAATATAGACAAATCATGAAAGCCCGAAGTTGTATAATTAGTATCATCTTCAGGTTTGCTAAACTCCAAATTCTCTGTTTTATTTGCTATAAACTCTAAATTTTGTGCAATTTTGGCAAATATGCTCCACTCATCTTTTGAAGCTCCAATGTTTTTAAGCTCTACTGCTGGCTTTGAGTATAAAAGCTTATCTGTGCTGTTTTGTGATTTGTATATATCCCAACTCTCATAGATACTTTGGGCTGGCAAGACTATATCTGCTTGCATCGCACTTTCACTCATCTTTGTATCTATGCAAGCGATAAATTTTACTCTATCTAAAAACTCTGCTTTAAACTCTTTTGGTTTCTTATTGTATATCGAACTTGCCATGATAATCGCCATCTCTTGCTCAAAATCACCATCGACCCTAGCTCTATATCTTCCATCAAAATCACTCAAAAATTGAAATATATCTTTTTGCGCGCTTTTATCATCAATCCCTAACAAACTTTTCAGATACCCGATATTTTGTTGTGATTTATAACCATTTCCACATATTATCTTCGTTTTTTTAGAATCCAACATCTCTTTTGCTAGCTTTTTCACAACCATTGGACTAATAGATGTGAGTTGTTGAGTAAATCTTGAATCATACTCCTTTAAATCACTTTTGTTGTATCTGGTTGCTTCTACTTTTTGTGAGTCACTAGAAAGTATCTCATATATAAGATTAATGGTCAGTATCTCATCGCTCCCTTTTTTAATCGGTATCCATAAATCTGAACATCTAGCAGTCTGATTGTATTCTGGACTTATAGTGATAACTTTAGCACCTCTATATCTACTCTCTTGTATAAAATGGGCATCTGGTATATTTGATTCCATAGGATTATATCCCCAAAGAACTATCAAATCTTCACCATACAGTTCATCAAGTTTTATCTCTTCATTTTGCCCGCGATTCTCTTTTAAAACAGCACCTAATTGATTTGCAAACCTTACCCCACTAGCTCTTCTACTCTCTCCCATAAGGGCTTTTCCAACTTGAACAAGTATGCTCTTTGCTCCCTTGTCACTATCAACCATCAAACTCCATATGTTTTGGGCGATTTGCATCGTAGCACTATCCCAATCTATCCGCTCCCATCTGCCCTCTCCTCTGTTGCCAACTCTTTTTAAAGGGTACAAGAGTCTATCTTTTTCATACATATATATAGAGTGTTGTGATTGAGTCGTCTCACTACGAGGTCTGAAATCAGGTTTATCGGTTGAAAGTTGCAGATAGCTACTGTTTAGATTTTCTCTTGTGACTATTCCGTCATTTGTCCAAATATCATAATCTTTGAACCGACCATGTTTATCCACATCGCCTTGCATATAGTTATATTGATTTTTATAAGAGTTGTATGTTGATTTGTGATTTTGCTTGGATATATCTTGGGCAAAAAGAGTATTATTATTTACCAGTACCGTTGCCGTTATGGCTGAAATTTGTAGAAACTTTCTTCTTGAGTGATTCATGGGTATTGCACTATCATCTAGTATCTATTTTTGCCCATCTACTTTAGTAGTCCAACTGTTTGAGCTACACCTTTTACGATTTCGTATTCTGAGTTGTCTGCTTTTATAAACTTGCTTCGAGGAAAAGCAGAGAGTATTTCTCTGTCTTTTATCTTTAGTAGAGCATTTTGAACTTGCTTGGTAAAACCAGCTCCAAATTGTCTGTCCACATCTCCTCTGATTGAAAATTGATAATCAGGGTACTTAAGAGATTTCCATATGATTTTTACTTTTGATGTGTCTATCTTTCCATCTTTTAGCTCTTTATTCCAAACAGAGTAGTTTACAACACCTATTTGATACTCACCATCTTGCACCTGCGCGATTGTTTTTGAGTGACTTCCTGAAAAACCAACCCTTGAAAATGCTTTCTGCGGAGTTGTCCTTAGTATCCATCTTATGTAATACTCTGGCATTAGTCTTCCTGAAGTTGACTCTTTTGAGCCAAATGTAAAAGATTTACCCTTTATGCCTTTTGGAAATCTATTTGATTTTTTTAGTCCTGTGCTGGTATTGGCTATAAAATATGAGTAAAATTGAGTATCCTCTAATCCTTGTACAATAGCAGAAGAGCCTTTTACGGAACGCCTAGCTTTTATCCCAGCTAAAGCGCCAAACCATGCTAGTTGAACCTTGTTGCTAGCAAACGCAGATATAGAATCACTATATGAAGTTGTTGGCACAAATCTTACATCAACATGTAGTATTTTTTGCAGATAAACTGCTAATTTTTGATAGTTTTTTTTGAGTTTTTCGACATTATGGTCAGGCACTGTAGTGAAAGAGAATGTTTTGGCAAAAACTGTAGAAATCAATATCGCTGAGACTAGTATAAAATTTCGCATGTATTCATGACCTCCAAAAAAATATCATTCTTTTGAAGATATTAACATGTATGTTGTAAATTTTGGCTTATATGGGTTTATTATTGCTTAACCAGGCAAAGAGAGAATCCCTCTTTGCCTATATTTTATACTGCGCCTTGGTCTAACATAGAGTCAGCTACTTTTCTGAATCCTGCTATATTTGCGCCCATCATTATATTTTTTTCATCACCAAACTCTTTTGCTGTCTCATAAGATAGATCAAAGATATCTTTCATGATTCCTTGCAATCTAGTATCAACTTCAGCAAATGACCACTTGCCCATACTTGCATTTTGTTCCATCTCTAGTTGACTCGTTGCAACACCACCTGCATTTGAAGCTTTTCCTGGAGAGTACATAATGCTATTTGCCATTAGGTATTCGATAGCCTCAGGAGTTGTAGGCATATTTGCACCTTCATTTACCAAGATACAGCCATTTTTATGGAGAGTTTTTGCATCATTTAGGTTTAGTTCGTTTTGAGTTGCACTTGGAAATGCTAAATCACATGGGACTGACCAAACTGCATGAGCGTCTTTAGGGTATTGGCTAACTGGGATATACTTAGCATCTGGATGAGCTTTTGCATACTCTGTAAGAGATGCTCTATCTCTCTCTTTAACTTGATGTAGAGTCTCAAGGCTGATACCTTTTTCATGATAAATTGTACCACGAGAATCACTACAAGTGACAGGTTTTGCACCCATTTCGTATAGTTTTTGTATGGTATAGATTGCAACATTTCCACTTCCTGAAACTGTAGCAACCTTGCCTTCTAGTCCATTTCCTGCTTTTCTTAAGAAGTTATCAGCAAAATATACTGAACCAAAGCCCGTTGCTTCAGTTCTTGCAAGTGATCCGCCCCAATTTAAACCTTTGCCAGTAAGAACACCTTCAAATTTATTTGTCATTCTCTTGTATTGTCCATACATATAACCTATTTCTCTACCACCAGTTCCGATGTCACCAGCTGGTACATCTATAGTTTCACCGATGTATTTTGAAAGTTCAGTCATAAATGATTGGCAAAATCTCATAACTTCACCATCGCTTTTACCTTTAGGGTCAAAGTTAGAGCCACCTTTTGCTCCACCAATATTGAGTCCTGTTAATGAGTTTTTAAAGATTTGTTCAAATCCTAAGAATTTGATGATACCTAGGTTTACAGTTGGGTGCAGTCTCAAGCCGCCTTTATATGGTCCTATTGCTGAGTTAAACTGTACACGATAGCCGATGTTTGTCTGGATCACACCTTTGTCGTCAATCCAGCAAACCCTAAATATGATTTGTCTCTCTGGGATTACGATTCTGCTTAGTATATTGTTGTCTGTGTATTTAGACTCTCTTTGAAGAAGAGGTTCTAGTGATTGAAGTACTTCATCAACTGCTTGATAAAATTCTGCTTGACCTGGTGTACTATACATGGTGCTTGCTAGTACTTCATCGATTCTGTGTTGAGCTTCCATTTTGTTATCCTTGTTATTTAGTTTTTATTTTTGAAGCTTTTTTTAAAAAAAGCTTCAACGCCTTTCTCTCTTTCTCTTCTATATTGTAACTGATTAGTTTTAGATACTCTTTAATCTCCTTGGTTTCAATACCTCTTTTTTGTGCATAACTTTTTAATATGTAACTAGGTATCTTGATTTTTTTATTTTTAAATTTTATTGCTAACTTTCTATAGATGTTGTGGTGTCTATTTGTACATAAAATAGCGAAAACAAAAGGGAGGTTATATTTTTCATGCCAAGATGCAGATAAATCTATGTAAAGATTGGGATTTTTGAGATATTTTTTTAGTGCGATATCTCCTATTAAAACTTCACCTTGCATCTCTAATACTTTGCATAAAACATTTGAAGTTGCAGATGCTGGGTCATTTTTGCAAGAGCCTTTTTTAAGGATGACACTTTTAACCTGTTTTTTAGCAACTATTCCAAGAGGTAGAGTTTTGATATTTTTTTTATCGCTCATTATACTAGAGATAAAAGCTGCGCTAACGCGTCTCTTTTCAAACTCTTTGTTGATGAGAGTTGGTACACCTTTTTTATGCTCTATGGCTTTTTTTAAAGCACTGTTCATAGAGCATCTCTTAAGGAAAATATGGAAAGGGAGAAGATTGATATAATCAATTTTTCCAAATATCACGACAAACCCTCATAAATTTTTCGGAATTATATCACTATGAAACTTAATTGAAACTCTTAGATTTGAATTACTTCAATATTTATCAATTATTAAAGGGCACCTCTAAAGACTCTATGCACTGATAGAAGCCTAGTATAGGGTGAGATTTTATAAGAGAAATTTGCAGGACTAGCCAAAGCTAATTCAAAAATTTATCTTGTAAAAGATTGCCCTATAATAGGCTTCCCTTCGGGCTTTATGAGGTTTCTTGTATACTTCGTTAGACTTTTTTGAATTAGCTTTGGCTAGTTCTGCAAAAGTCTGCCTCATCTACAAAAAACCTCATAAAGCTATCAGTGCATAGGGTTTTCAGAGATGCCCTTAATACTTATAGGGTTTTTTTGCTATAATAAGTGTAAAAAAGTAACAAGGAAATATTGTGGCTAGAATTGAATTTTTAGGACCGATTGGGAAGGAGCCCCAAGAGTTAGCGATAAGCAACTTAAATGAACTAAAAGAGATCTTTGCAAAGGATGAAAAACTTGCGGAGTGGTTAGGTATCTGCGCAGTAGCCGTAAATGATAAAATTGTAAAATCAACAGATATGAAAATCAACCCAAATGATAAAATATCTCTTTTGCCTCCAGTTTGCGGTGGTTGATATGCTTGAACTTCATGATGGCTCTTTGGATGTACCTAAGATTACAGCTCGTTGGTATGAAGAGATAAAAGATAAAAACTTTGGAGCATTTATACCATTTATTGGTATCGTTCGCGATGAATTTGGCATAGATGGACTCAGTTTTGACATATATGAGCCGATACTAAATAGTTGGTTTGATACTTGGCAAAAAAAAGCAAAAGAGCAGGGGGCTATGTTATTTATGGCTCACTCAAAGGGAGATGTGCTAAATCACACGAGCTCATATATTTCTGCAGTAGTGACACCACAAAGAAAAGTAGGGCTTAGACTTATCAATGATTTTGTAGAGGATTTTAAAGCAAGTGCTCCGATATGGAAATATGATTTAATAGACGGCAAAAGAGTTTATGCTAAAAATAGAAGCCAAGCTCTTAGTGGAGCAGGATTGCTAGCATAAAAAAGGGATATAAAATAATGAAATTTGAAAAATTTGAAGATACACTAAAAGCACTGAAAGACTCAATCGATACAACATTTGGCAAAGAGAAAGTTTTTTTAAGTGATGCCATAGATAGAGTATTGGCACAAGATATAGTTGCACAAAATGACAACCCAGAGTTTCAAACAGCTTCTATGGATGGATATGCCATAAGAGCAGAAGATCAAGATATGGGCGTTTTAGAGATTATAGACTTTCAACCAGCTGGAAGTTATAAGGGAAACTTGGTCACTAAAGGAACTTGTGTTAAGACATTTACTGGCTCGTTGATGAGTGAAGGTAGTGACTCTTTGATACCAATTGAAAATGTCGAAGTTGTTGGTGGCAAGATCAAGATTATCACTCCAGTTTCAAAGGGTTTCTCCTCTAGGCCTATTGGTGAAAACTATAAAAAAGGCGAAGTTTTAATAAAAAAAGGCACCAAGATAGGTTATGCTGAAATAGGAGTGCTTGCCGAGCTTGGATATGTTCAGATATCTGTCTTTGTAAAACCTCGCATATCTATACTCGCAACTGGAAGTGAAATTCTTGATTTTGGAGAAGAGAGAGTTAATATCTCTCAAATAAGAAGCTCAAACCATGTTACTATCGAAGCAATACTCAAAAAAGCTGGAGCTCAAACTATAAGATTAGAAATTGTAAAAGATGATAAATCAAAGATAGAAGAGGTGATAAAAGAGGCGCTAATAACGTCAGATATCTTAGTGACAACAGGTGGAGTGAGTGTTGGGGATTTTGATTTTGTTAAAGAGGTTTTAGGAGACCTTAAACCACAATACATAGTAGATGGAGCCTTTATAAAACCAGGACGACATATAAAAATAGTCAAAATTGGACACAAGTACATATTTGCACTCCCTGGT
Source organism: Campylobacteraceae bacterium (assembly GCA_027013265.1). Classification (GTDB taxonomy): domain Bacteria; phylum Campylobacterota; class Campylobacteria; order Campylobacterales; family Sulfurospirillaceae; genus JAADIZ01. The sequence goes on from JALUXQ010000078.1 coordinate 12,757, forward strand.
TTTCCATATAGCTCAAGCGTAGGAGCATTTTTGTATATTTTACCTCTTTTGCGCTTTTTGAACGGACAAGAGTTTGATGCAAAGGTTGTAAAAGCTTATATGGATGAAGAGTACAAAAAACGCTCAAAATACAAAGAGTTTACAGCTTGCAATTTTGTACTAAAAGATGGTCGTGCTTGTGTAAATTTAGAAGGAAAGAAAGTCGGAAGTAGTGCGATTTTGAACAATATGCTCGATAGTGCGGCGCTTCTTTGCATAGATGAGGATACAAAAAGTATCAGCAAAGGTGACTTGGTTGATGTTATTTTGCTAAACTAGTGACATGTAAATATATATACATCAAAACTCCATAGCGTATAAATTTTGCTGTAAAAACTAAAATTAAAAATTTCCACCAGTTGTATTTTAAAATTCCTGCTACAAAAGTTATTGGGTCACCTATGATTGGAGCCCAAGATAGAAGCAAGGAGACAAAACCGTATCTTTGAAAGATTTTAGTAGCTTTTTGTATAGAGTTTTGTTTTATATAGGTTTTTTTGATAGCAAACTCTCTTAGGTATTTTCCTAATATATAGTTTATAAATGAGCCAATGGTGTTTCCAAAACTTGCTACAAATAAAGATATATACATAAGTTCTGGGGAAGCATGAAGTCTATATAAGAAAAATGCCTCGCTACCGCCTGGCAGTAGTGTGGCGGAGCTGAGGCTTATGAGAAATAGTGCTATCAACGCAGAAAATTTTCTATCTCGTCTTTGTTTGTGTTTAGTGAGTTATATTTGACGATAAGGATATTTTCACTCTCGTTTTTGTACCACTCAATTATGCCATCTATATCGTGTAGATTTTGAGCTCTATCTAGATTTATGTCGGAAAAACTAAGATATAAGTTTTTATTTATCTTTGGATTTGTGATGCTTGCTACTAGAAATAACCAAAAAAATGCTACTACTATGATGACGATAGCGATCTCTTTCATGCCATAATTTTGCAGAAAATATCCACCAAAGACACCGCCTATAAATGTTCCTATATAGCCAAATGAGTTGAAGATACCAAGAGCAGTACCTTTTTGGTGGATTCTAGGATATTTGCTTGCCATTGACTGCATGAGAGGTTCGTGCATGTTGAAACCTATAAAGAAGATTACAACGCCTATAACAAAAATGATAGAAGAGTGGGCATAACCCATGATTGCATAACTTAGAGCAAAAAGTATGATTCCTAGCATCAACATCTCTTTTGCTTTATGGTATTTTTCACCGATGATTGCAGAAGGCGCCATCGCAATAACTCCACAAACCATAGCCGGTATATATACCATCCATAAATCTTTTTTCTCCCAGCCAAACTCTTTGAACATCAAAATCGGTATCACCAAAAATGCTAAAGTCATCATCCCCTTTTGTAACATATTTGTTATGTTCATCTTCATTAAATCTTTGTTTTGCAGGATTTCAAGCAGTCTTCTTTCGCTATTATCGTAGCTGTGCTCTATCTTTGGTGGATTTGCTACTTTTATGTATAGGATTGCAATTGCTAAAGCAGAAAAAATAGCTACCAAGAAAAATAGTTTATCAATACCCCAATAGCCTCCTATTAGAGGTCCTATCATCATGGACAGAGCAAATGATAAGGCTATACTTCCGCCCATGACCGCCATCGCTTTTGCTCTAACTTCTTCTTTAACCATATCACTTATCATAGCAGTTGCCACTGCTCCTATGGCTCCGGCTCCTTGTATAAATCGTCCAAGCATTAAACTATATATATCGCCACTATATGCACAAATGAGCGAACCAATTATAAAGATAATTAACCCTATGGTTATGGTTATCTTCCTTCCTATTTTATCTGAAAGCATACCAAATGGCACTTGCAGAAGCATTTGTGTCAGCGCATACCCACCTATCGTTATACCAACTAAAAATTCATTTGAGCCTTTGAGTCCAAGTGCATAAACTGAAAGCACAGGCAATACTATAAACAGGCCCATAAATCTCAATCCTATAATCGCTGTAATCGGCATGATTGTTTTCATCATTATGTAATCCTTATAATTTTTAAATCGGAGTAATTTTACCCTAATTTTGCTTTAAAAAAGAAAAAGTTGTGAAAGAGGTGAGAAAGATTGGAATTTTAGTCCAATCTTTCTTAGAGCAAGCTATCTTGTTGGAGTTCCGTTTTCGTCAAATATCGTAGGAGTACCTCTTATAAGGCCTTTAGCTAAAAACTCTTTCATTTTGGCAATTTTTTCATTTGCAAATTTTTTATTTACCTCTTTGTATGAGTTATCACTACTGTTGGACGCTTTTCGCATAAGAGCATATAAGTTTGCATTTTTAGTGTTCTTTGCCTTCTGAAGTAGCCAGCTTGCTCTCATAGGAGATGATTCATGACCAGGGATTCTTAGAAACATAGGCATAACTACTACTTCTTTTGATTTT
>JALUXQ010000079.1 GCA_027013265.1 Campylobacteraceae bacterium
GCCCGCTTGTATCCAAAAGTTTTGGATTGACTACGCGGACGAGATGAGAGACGATTTGCACCATAAGCTATAAGCAGAGCTAAAACATCGCTAAGGTTGTGCATGGCATCACTAAGTAGCGCCAATGACCCCGAGATAATCCCGCCTACTATCTGCGAAAGTGTGATGATGACATTTAAAACTATGGTTATGAAAAGATTTTTTCCGCTTACTTCATGATGGTGATGATGCTCACTCATTTCTTATTTCGTCTCTTCTTTAAGCAAGGCTATAACCTCGTCAATATTTAAGACTTTGCCAGTAGATTTTACTACACCATTTACTACAAGACCAGGAGTGCTTATGACATTGTACTCCATGATTTTCATGATATCTTCCACTTTTTCTATCTGATGAAAACCACCTATTTTCATAACTGCTTGCTTCACTATCTCCTCAAGTGCTTTACATTTTGCACAACCAGTGCCTAGTATCTCTATCTTCATATCTTTCTCCTTAAAAATTATTGTAATATAAAATTAAACAGATAGCCTACACAAACTATCCCAAAAGCAACTATACCAAAAAATACCCCTATAAGTCTAACATGTAGGATTCTTTTGAGTATCATAGCCTCTGGCAGACTAAGTGCAGTTATCGCCATCATAAAACTAAGTGCAGTTCCTAAAAGCATGCCCTTTTGTGTTAAAACTTCGACAAGAGGCATGACTCCTGCAGCATTTGAGTACATTGGTACCCCGAGTATCACTGCAAGTGGAACGCTGTACCAACTATCTCCCCCAGCATATTTAGTTATAAAATCAGCAGGAACATAACCATGGATAAATGCTCCTATGCCTACCCCTATGAGAACATATATCCAGATCTTTTTCACTAAATCATAAGTGTAGTCCCATGATTCCTTTGCTCTCTGCTTAAAGTTTAGTTTTATCTTAATCTCTTCTAATTCACCCTCCATAGGCTTCACATCAAGCAAGATATATTTTTCAAAATTTAGCATACCTATAGCATAACCACCTGCCATTGCTAAGAAAAGACCAAAACCTATATATATAGCAGTAATCTTCCATCCAAAGAGTGAAAAGAGTAGAGCTATCGCTATTTCGTTGTTCATAGGAGAGCTTATAAGAAATGAGAAAGTAACTCCAAGAGGAATTCTAGCTTGAATAAACCCTAGAAATAGAGGGATTGCACTACAAGAGCAAAATGGTGTGATAATTCCAAATAGTGATGCTAAAATATGACCATAAATCCTTGACTTACCCTGTAGATACGCCCTAACATACTCTGTATTAAAGTGCGTTCTAAGATAAGAGACTACAAAAATGATAACTATAAGTAAAAATAGTATCTTAACAGTATCGTATATAAAAAAATTGACAGTACTGTTGACTCTTCCGCTAAGACCTAATAGGTCAATTGTAAAACTATCTACTAGTGCTTTCCACATGTAAATCCTTTGTTTTTTGTTTTTAATGTGTAATTGTAGCATAAAAATATTTAAATATCAAGATATATTGATATAATATTTTAGTTGGTAGTAATACTATTTTTTCGTACCATAAAATTTGATTTTTTCTAAAATTTTATCCATCTCTTTATCACTAAGAATCACAGGCTCACCAACCTGTTTTGCCATAATATACTGTTTTGCCAGATTTTCTACCTCTACGGCCAGATTTAGTGCTTTTTTTAGGGTTTTTGCTGTTGTTACAACCCCATGATTCGCAAGTAAGCATGTATGGTATCCATCAAGTGCTTTGATTATGTTTTGTGATAGTTCACTGCTACCAAATGTTGCGTAAGAGGCGCAAGGTATCTTTTTGCCACCACCAATCCCCACCATATAGTGGTGTGCCGGTATATCCATCCTGCATATTGCCATAGATGTAGCATAGATAGAGTGATTATGAAGGACACAATCAACCTGTGGTTTTGCTTTTAGTATATCAAAGTGAAAATCGAGCTCAGATGATGGTGGATACTCGCCTTTATACTCTTTTTTTGAGCTAAAGGGAACGAAAACTATATCCTCCGGCTTTAGGACCTCATAAGATATACCACTAGGGGTTATAAGGATTCCGTCGTTGAATCTATAACTTATATTACCCGAAGTTCCTTGATTTATCCCTAGCTCTTCCATCTTTTGGCAAGTTGATATTATCTCTTTTCTGATGTTTAGTTCATTCATACTGCCTGCTTATATTATTTATCTTGAGAAATCATATGGTGGACGAATTATACCCTTTTCTGTAATAAAACCTGCTATCAATGAACTGTCTGTAACATCAAAGGCAGGATTAAAAACTTTTATATCTTTTGGGGCGATTTGTTCTCTCTTTATGTATATAAGTTCCTCTTTTTTTCTCTCTTCAATTACTATGTCCGATCCACTTTTAGAGCTAATGTCTATAGTAGAATATGGACATGCTATATAAAAAGGTACACCATAAAACTTTGCATTAATTGCAAGTGATGATGTCCCTATCTTGTTCGCAGTGTCACCATTATTTGCAACTCTATCAGCCCCAACTATAATCACATCTACTCTGTCCAATTTCATTAAATATGAAGAGACGCTGTCTGCTATCATAGTAACATCTATACCAAATTTATTTAACTCCCAACATGTTATTCTCGCTCCTTGTAAAAGAGGTCTAGTCTCGCTAGAATATGCCTTAAATTTTTTGCCTTTGCTCCAAGCAACATACATGGGTGCCAAAGCGGTTCCTATGCCTCC
>JALUXQ010000080.1 GCA_027013265.1 Campylobacteraceae bacterium
CTTCTTATCATTTAGAAGATTTAAAAAAAGCTCCTTATCTGCATTTAGCTTCTGTGCAAAATCTTTTTTTTCACTGTTTGGCAGAGTCTTCATCTTTGCAAACTCTGCTGCAAAAAAGCCTTTTTTACCAAACAAGGACAGTCTTAATTGTTCTAAATCTTTCAAACTTTTACAAGTTTTAATAGATTGTTTCATCTCTTTCAATATTATAGCCTCTTAAATAATTTTTATACATTTTACATTAAAATTGATTAAAAAGAGGTAATATTGTTTTAATCCACCACTATTTCTTCCTTTGGTTCACTAAAATAGTAGCCTTGAGAATACTCGATGCCCATCTCTTCAACTATCTTTTGGATATTTTTATTATGAACAAATTCTGCGACACAGGAGATGTTGGCATTTTTGGCAAAATAGACAATAGACTTTACAATTTCATAACTTTTTAAATCAATATCGATATTTTTTATATATTTTGCATCGATTTTTAAAAAATCAATCTCTAAGTCCAAAACCCTCTCAAAGTTTGAATACTCCGCACCAAAGTCATCAATAGCTATCAAAAACCCCTCTCTTTTGAGTGAGTTTAGTTGCTGTATATGATCTCTTTTTCCACCAGAGCTAACCCCCTCTAAAATCTCAAGCACTACCCTCTTTGTTGAGATGTTATACATCTTTGCTTTTTCAAGTAAAAACTCCTCCAGATAATCTAAACTTAGGTCATCTTCAGTGATATTTAGTGAAAAACTAAAGTTGTTATTTGACATATATTTAAAGGTTTTATCTATCATCATTTTTGTGATTTCTGGCAACAATCCCGAGAGCTTTGCAGTTTTTAGAAACAGAATCGGTGCTATCACACCATCTTGCTCTATAATTCTAGCCAATGCTTCATATCTTGTGATTTTTTTTGTTCTATTGTCTCTTATGCCCTGAAAATATGGAAAAATCAACTCAAACTTTAAGGCATTGCGGAGTATATTGTTATACTTTGAAAATTCATCTCTTTGTTTTTTTCTTAAATCCTTATTCTCTTCATTGTACACATAATATCTATTTTTTCCATTTTCTTGAGCATGTTTGAGAGCAATTGAACTATTATAAAAAGAGATATCTTTACCAAATGATGCTCCACAGCTAAACGATATATTTAAACTGATATCATCAATATAAAATGAGATTTTACCAAAATGTCTTTTGATTCTATCTAACTTTTCATGCACATTAATTTTTCCATAACAACTTATGGCAAACTCATCTGCGCCAATCCTATATATATCTTTAGTTGAGCATAACTCTTTTAATTCATTTGCTATAGCAACTAACAGTTTGTCTCCAATATCAAAGCCATAGGATAAATTTACATAGCTAAAATTATCTACATTTAACACTATAAGCAAGCTTAAATCATCTTCAGTTTTTAAACTCTGCTTCAAATATGTCTTATTGTACAACCCTGTTAATTCATCATGATATGCAAGATACTCAATCTTTTTCTCTATTTTCTCATTTCGTAAAACGATATTTACTATATTTGCACCTATCTCTAAAAGTTTTTTGTGAAAAAGCGATGGCTTCCTATGTTCAAATGAAGAGAGGGCAAAAGTGCCAAGTGGTTTTTTGTCCATATCTCTAACTGGCATCGACCAACAAGAACAGATATTGTAATCACATGCAACCTGTTTTAAATCTAGCCATTTATCATCATGAAATGTATCTGATACATAAGTTGGCTCATTGTTAAAAACTGCATTTCCACAACTTCCACCATGGATACCAGGTTTTAGCCCATTTAATGCCTGTTTTCCCTCTTTGGGAACACTCGGTGCACTCAAAATATTAAGAAGCCCAGACTCTTTATCTATCAGCATTATAGATGCAACGGAATTTGGCAGTAGTGCTTCTGCCTCTTTGCAAAGCATATCAAGTATTTTATCAGTTTGTAATCCTAGTGCTAAAGACTCCAATATCTCTCTTTGGAGCTCAAATATAGAGTTGTACTCCTCTTGACTAAGAGTTATCTCTTGTGAAATTTGGTTTTTCATAATTCAAGACCTCTATGATAAAAATTTGCCCTTCCCTCTATTGTCCATTTTAGCTAAAAAACAGTATAATATCAATGATTTGACACAAGGATTTTAAAATGACTATATTTAGCAAGATAATAAAGGGTGAAATCCCTTGCAACAAGGTACTCGAAAATGATGATTTTTTGGCTTTTCATGATATAAACCCGAAAGCACCAGTTCATATACTCATCATTCCAAAGGTTGAGGTTGAAAACTTCCAAGAGGTTACTCCTGAAATCATGGCGGGCATGACCTCCTTTATACACGAGGTAGCAACTCTGCTAGGGCTAGACAAAAATGGCTATAGACTTATAACAAACAATGGCAAAAATGGTGGTCAAGAGGTGATGCACTTGCACTTTCATCTGCTTGGCGGTGCGAAACTATCTTGGGGACATTTAGCAGATAGCGACTCTAAAAGTTTCTTCTAGAAAAGAGAAGTTAAGCTCTCTTTTCTATCCATTTTTGTAAGTTTTCCAACTGTTTTTCTGTTGAAGATACTGATGTTCCACCTTGTGAATCTCTAGCATTCATAGAGTTTTTCAGGTTTAGAAATTCCAAAACATCTAACTTGATTCTTTTGTCTATTTGTTGCAACTCTTGAATTGACAACAGACTTAAATCTTTGCCTTTTTGCTCTGCCAAAGAGACTGCATGTCCTGTTATAAAATGAGCTTCGCGAAAAGGTATATCGCAATTTGCAACGAGATAATCAGCCAAATCCGTAGCACTTAAATGTCCTACTTCACAAGCTTTTTGCATATTTTGTCTATTTACTGTCATGCCTTTTAGTGCTTCTGCTAAAATTTCTAACGATATACAAACTGTCTGTACACTATCAAAAACTCCCTCTTTATCCTCTTGCATATCTTTATTGTAAGCAAGTGGCAAACCTTTTAAAACTGTCAGCAAAGAGATGAGATTTCCGTTGACTCTGCCACTTTTTCCTCTTAAAAGCTCTGGAACATCAGGATTTTTCTTTTGTGGCATTATTGAGCTTCCTGTACTGTATTCATCACTTAAAGTTATGAACTTAAACTCATAACTTGACCACAAAACAAGCTCCTCTGAAAATCTTGAAATATGCATCATGACAGTTGCTATATTGAACAAAATCTCTAGTGCAAAATCTCTATCACTCACAGTGTCCAAGCAATTTTCGCTAACTCCACTAAAACCTAAAAGTTGAGCAGTTTTAACTCTATCTATCTTATGAGGAGTTCCTGCAAGTGCAGCACATCCCAAAGGTAAAATATCTGCTCTTTTATATGAATTTTCAAATCTATCTATATCTCTTTTGAACATGTTTATATATGCCAACATGTGAAAAGCAAAATTTATGGGTTGAGCATGTTGGAGGTGCGTCATGCCTGGCAGTATCGTATCAGTATGCTCTTTTGCTATATCACTAAGGGTAAAAATGAGCTTTTCCAACAATTTTACTATATTTTGGTTTTGTTCTTGTACATATAACCTAAAATCAAGTGCTACTTGGTCATTTCTACTTCTTGCAGTATGGAGTTTTTTACCAACATCTCCGATGTTTTCTATCAGCTTTTTCTCTATAGCCATATGTATATCTTCATCACTTATATCAAAAACAAACTCACCTTTTTCTATAAGAGTTTTTATCTCTTTTAAGCCGTCCACTATACTTTTGGCTTCATCTTGAGTTAAAATCCCAACAGACTCTAGCATGGTAGCATGAGCAATTGAGCCTTTTATATCTTGCGCGTAGAGAGTTTTATCAAATGGCAAAGAGGCGTTAAACTCATCTAAAAGTTTTGTAGCTCCTTTGGAAAATCTACCTGACCAAAGTTTTGCCATTATAGTTTTGGTCCATATTTTGAAAAATCTGAATCATTTGTGATATATTTCTTGAAATTATCTATAAACATATTTGCTAGTTTATCTCTAGTTTTGTCATAGTCCTCTTTGTCTTCCCAGCTATTTCTTGGATTTAGTATATTTGAATCAACTCCACTAAGAGTCTTTGGAACACTCAAGTCAAAAACAGGAAGTTTTTCAAAATCGTTATCATTTATGCTTCCATCAAGTACGGCATTTATGCAAGCTCTTGTGGCTTTTATACTCATTCTGCTTCCTACGCCATAAGCTCCGCCACTCCAGCCTGTATTGACTAGATATACTTCGACGCTGTGCTTTTCTATCTTTTCGCCTAAGAGCTTCGCATATACTGTTGGATGAAGCGGTAAAAAAGCCTCTCCAAAACAGGAGCTAAATGTCGCTACTGGCTCGGTTATACCTCTCTCTGTTCCAGCTACTTTTGCAGTATATCCACTCATAAAGTAGTACATCGCCTGCTCTTTTGTAAGTTTTGAGACAGGAGGCAACACTCCAAAAGCATCCGCACTTAAAAATATGATTTTTTCAGGGTGTCCCGCTTTTGAATCCTCTTTGTAATTTTCTATATGATAAATCGGATATGAGACTCTTGTATTTTCAGTTTTACTTCCATCATCATAATCCACAACGCCATTGGCTCCAACAACCACATTTTCCAAGAGTGCATCTCTTTTTATAGCATTAAATATCTCTGGCTCATTTTGGGCTTTAAGGTTGATACATTTTGCATAACAACCACCCTCAAAATTGAAGATTCCGTGATCATCCCACCCATGTTCATCATCACCTATCAATTGTCTTTTTGGATCAGTCGAAAGGGTAGTTTTTCCTGTGCCACTTAATCCAAAAAATAGAGCGGTATCGCCTTTAGTACCTACATTAGCCGAACAGTGCATAGAGAGTTTTCCCTCTAGTGGTAACCAATAGTTCATCATGGAAAAGACACCTTTTTTAATCTCTCCTCCATACCAAGTTCCACCAATCACAGCTATATTTTCTTCTACATTAAAGACAACAAAAACATCAGAATTTAGACTATGTTTTTTATACTCTTTATCTACGGTTTTACAAGCAACATAGAGTGTAAAATCTGGTTTAAAATTTTCCAAATCTTTCTCATCTGGGCGAATAAACATATTTTTAACAAAATGTGCCTGCCAAGCCACTTCAGAGACCACTCTGATACTTTTTCTACTATCTAAGCTAGCACCTGCGTATGCGTCCATGATATACAAATCTTTATTTGAAAGTTGCTCTTTTGCGAGCACAAAAAGATCATCAAACACCTCTTTGCTTGTTGGGTGATTTATCGCTCCCCAAGAGATGTATTTGCTTGAAGGCTCTTGATCTACAAAATATTTATCTTTAGGACTTCTTCCCGTAAAGATACCAGTATCAACTGTATATGCACCACTACTTGTCTCTTGTCCCTCTTTGTTTGCAACTTCGTGCTCAAAAAGTTCTTCGTAGCTTAAATTGTGATATACCTTTTTTATATTTTTCAAATCCAAATCTTCTAGTCCATTCACCTTCAACATAACTTCCTTCTTACCTTTTATTATTTAAATATTGACAATAACACGCCAGCTGCCACGGCAGAACCGATAACACCAGCAACATTTGGACCCATAGCATGCATAAGCAACATATTTGTCGGGTCACTCTCTGTTCCTACTTTATTTGATACACGAGCTGCCATAGGAACAGCACTGACTCCTGCTGAACCGATAAGTGGATTTATCGGGTCTTTTGATAATTTATTCATCAATTTTGCCATCAAAACTCCAGCCATTGTTCCTATCGCAAATGCAACAAGACCTAGAGCTAAAATCCCTAAAGTATCGGCAACCAAAAACTTTTCAGCAGCTAGTTTTGAGCCAACACCAAGCCCTAAAAATATAGTTACAATATTTATAAGAGCATTTTGCATGGTACCAGAGAGTCTATCAACTACGCCTGAAACTCTTGCAAAATTCCCAAATGTCAATGCTCCGATAAGCGGAGTAGATTCTGGTAAAATCAAAATAGAGAGCATTAAAACAGTAAGAGGAAACATCAATTTTTCCAGCTTGCCCACATCTCTTAACTGTTTCATCTTTATCTTTCTCTCTTCTTCTGTGGTAAAAAGCCTCATGATAGGAGGTTGAATTATCGGAACCAACGCCATATATGAGTATGCCGCAACCGCGATAGCACCCATAAGATCTGGCGAAAGCTTTGAAGCTACAAATATAGAGGTTGGGCCATCTGCACCACCTATTATAGATATGGCAGAAGCCTGTTTTAGCGTAAAATCAAAAAGTGGGGTATATTGGGATAGTGCCACTGCACCAACAAGTGAACCGAAGATTCCAAATTGTGCAGCAGCACCAAGAAGTGCTGTTTTTGGATTTGCAATGAGAGGTCCAAAATCTGTCATAGCTCCTACTCCCATAAAAATTATAAGTGGGAAAAGTTCATTTTTTATTCCTGCATCAAATAGCGTACCTATAAATCCCTCGTGTCCTATGATATTTGCAAGTGGTATATTTGCAAGCAAACCACCAAAAGCGATGGGAAGCAGAAGTAGTGGCTCAAAGCCTTTAGCTATCGCTAAATAGAAGAGTAAAAAGGTTATCAAAATCATAATCACTCTACCCCAACTCTGTGCAAACTTGCTCAATGGCTCACCCAAGGCATTTGTGACTCCATCTTTTGGATTTAAAAAAGCATAAATACCTGTAGTTTTATAAAAGTTAGCAAACATAGCAGATACGCTTTTTGCTACATGCTCTTTAGGCTGTACTACCTTTTGAGTTTGGACACTATTTTCGCTACTGCTCGCATAGAGTGGATTTGCCAAAAAATTTATAGCAAAAAGTGTTAAAAACAGAAAAACAAGATTTTTCATTTCCAACACCTACAAGACTACCAATGTCTGATTGTCTTCTACATTATCACCTTGGTTTACTAAGATAGCACTTACAACGCCATCTGCCGGCGATACTATCTCTATCTCCATCTTCATAGCTTCCAAGACCAAAAGCACATCTCCCTTTTTTACACTCTGTCCAACACTGCTTACAATCTTGAATACAGACCCTGGCAAAGTTGCATTTACCTCAAGACCGCTACTCTCCTCCGTTGGAGTAGCAGTTGTTGTCGTGCTAACTGACTTGACCTCTATACTCGCGTCAAACCCTTCGCTTACTTGTACATTATATTTTTGTCCATTTACTACTACTGTATATTCGCCATTGCTTGTTGTTGCCACTTTTTCACTCCCCTCTTTTTTGTTTTTGTCTATTTTTCTAACATTTACTTTTGCCTCACCTTTTAGAAAAGCGATACCTTTTTCTTTGCAAGAAGCCGCTATAAATATATTTTCATCATTTATCTCTATATTCTCTTTTTCTAAAATTGCTTTTACATGTGCGAGTGATTTTGTCTCATCTTCATCAGCTATATCAACAGCATTTTTAGTTGTAGGCTCCAACTTTAACTGTTCTGACGACAAGGCAACAATCTGCTCATCTGGAGTAGATGGAGTGTGTCCAAAATAACCAAGAACCATCTTTCCATAGCCCTCTGCTATCTTTTTCCAATGTCCAAACATAACATTGTTAAATGCTTGTTGGAAATAAAATTGTGATACAGGTGTAACACTTGTTCCATATCCACCTTTTTCTACAACTTCACGCATAGCTTTTATGACTTCTGGAAATTTACCTAATATATTGTTATCTCTCATCATTTGCGTATTTGCAGTAAGTGCACCACCTGGCATAGGAGAGAAAGGAATCAAAGGTGAAACTTGAGTAGCTTCTGGTGGCATAAAATAATCACTCAAACAATCTTTTAAAACCTCTTCATAGGTCAAAATCTTCTCTAGCTCCAAACCGCCCAAATCATAATCTTTTCCTTTTGTGGCATGTAAAAGAGTCAAGATATCTGGCTGACTTGTTCCACCACTAACAGGGCTTGCAGCCAAGTCTATCCCATCAACTCCTGCTTCAAGAGCTGCTAAATAACAAGCCACACTCACTCCTGCTGTTTCGTGTGTATGAAGCCTTACATGTATATTTTCTGGCAACAATTTTTTTGCCATCTTAATAGTCTCATAAACTTTTTGCGGAGCAGAAGTACCACTTGCGTCTTTAAAACAGATACTGTCATATGGGATACCAGCATCTAATATACTTCTTAAAGTTTTTTCATAGAAAGCAACATCATGAGCACCAGTACATCCTGGAGGGAGTTCCATCATAGTCACAACCGCCTCGTGTTTTAATCCATGGTGAGATATCCTCTCTCCACTGTATTTTAGATTTTCAACATCATTTAGGGCATCAAAGTTTCTTATCGTAGTAGTTCCGTGTTTTTTGAACATCTTTGCATGAAGGTCTATAAGCTCACGACTACCAGTGTCAAGCATGACAGTATTTACACCACGTGCTAGTGTCTGTAAGTTTGCTTCTGCTCCTGCTACTTCGCGAAATTTGTCCATCATGTCAAATGCATTTTCATTTAAGTAGAAGAAAAGCGCTTGAAATCTTGCTCCTCCTCCAAACTCAAAATGCGTAATTCCAGCTTCTCTAGCAGCTGCAACTGCTGGCATAAAGTCATCCATGAGTACCCTGCCACCAAAAACCGACTGAAAACCATCTCTAAAGGTTGTATCCATTATGTCGATGTACTTCTTCGCCATTTTATACCCCTGTTTTGCTATTATTGTTTTTTAAATTGTTGAATTGAAGCTACGATTGCAGCAACTACGGCATCATTATCACTTGGCTTGGAAGCTGTAAGACTATCACTTCTTGTATGCAGAGGTGTTAATTTGCTTGTTTTGAAGTATTTTCTAACAACTTTTGATATTACATTCATAATAAAAACCATAAGCATTAAAAACAGAAAAACAGTCGTCATGCCCAAAACCATGAACTTCAGACCCTCTACGATAAGATTTGTCTCCATACTCTCTCCTTGATAACTCTACAATAAAATTCGGGTATTTTATCATTTCTTTTATTAAATAAAACCTATGGTTTATTTTTACCTTGTACTTTTCTCCACCAAATAAAATATGGACTTATAGTCCAATCCACTATGTTCGCTTAAGCCTATTTCACAGGTTTTACTTGTAGAAAATGCATATTTTACATCCTTTGGTATCTCCTCTTTCAGATGCCTTAGAGCTGATGCGTTCAACTCTGGAAATGTAAAACCTCTATCACCTGCAAAACCACAACAGCTTACACTTTTTGGTATAGTAACATTTGAGCTACACATTCGAGCCACTTTTTCAAATTTATCTGCCAATCCGCTCTTTCTTGTACTACAAGTTGTATGTATCACGATTGAATCATCAACTTGCTTAAATATTAATTTAGTTGCTAAAAATTCTATTATAAACTCTACTGTATCATATACTTTAAGATCTCTTGGAAAATTTTGCTCTATCGTTTTACTACAAGGACTCATATCACACAAGATTGGATACTTTCCATTTTTACTAGCATCTCTTAGTGCGATTTCAAGCTCATCCGACTTGCTCTTGCCTTCCTTTTTATAACCTTTTGAACTAAAAGGCATACCACAACATAGATTGTCTATATTTTTTGGAATTATCACTTCATACCCAGCACGCTCTAGTAAAATTACCACTATTTCACTGATACTTTTTTCATCTTTTTTAGCTCTTGGGTTTGCCATTGTTCGATTTATGCAAGATGAAAAATAGACAACCTTCTCTTTTGCATTTAAGATGGTTTTCTTTATTTTAAATTTTTCACCTGTTGGCAAAGAAGAGCTCCAAAGAGGCATAGCATCATTTGTAAGAGTTCTAAGAGCTTTACTTATGCTAGTCATAGTGCTATTTGGAATAACTGCATTTACTCCTTTTACTGCTCTTAATGCAAATCTGCCAATACCAAGAACTGTTCCATAATTGTTTGCCGTGTTCCATGCAATCTTATGCCCAAACTTACCTATCTGCTTGGCTCTTAGTTTTTTTGTTAAATTACCAGTATCTATATCAATTGGACATGAGATAGAGCAGAGTTGGCAAGTGGCACAAGTCTCGATACCATCGTATTGATATGCCTCTTTAAGCACTTTTAGCTCTGCATTTTTTTTGAGAGTCTTTAACAGCGTCATGTGCCTATTTACAACAATTCTCTGCCTTGGTGTTAAAGTCAGAAAATTTGATGGACATTTTGGCTCACAATATCCACACTCTATACACTTATCTATCACATCATCACTCTTAGGCATGGCTTTGAAATTTTTAAGATGGACTCTTTTGTCATCATTTAGTATCACACCTGGATTTAGCAAATTTTTAGGGTCAAATATATGCTTTATCTCCTTCATAAGACTATATGCATCTTCTCCCCACTCCAACTCAACAAATGGAGCCATATTTCTACCTGTTCCATGTTCTGCTTTCAAGCTTCCTTTGTACTTGATAGCCACTTGATTTGCGACTTCGTTCATAAACTCTTCATATCTTTTTATCTCTTTTTCTTCACTAAAGGCTTGAGTGAAAACAAAATGCAGATTTCCCTCTAAGGCATGTCCGAAGATGATAGCTTCACTATACCCGTACTTTTTAAACATCTCTTGAAGTTCTAGCACTGCATCAGCTAGATACTCTATCGGATATGCTACATCTTCGATTATGACCGTAGTTCCAGCCTCTCTTACTGCTCCAACAGCTGGAAAAAGCCCTTTTCTGATACTCCAATAAAGAGTGTACTCTTTTGCGTCATCAGTAAAAACAGGTGGGAGTTCAGGCTCAATATCTTTTAAGTTTTTTAGTATAGTCTCTATATTTTTATTTAATTCATCCCTATTTGCTGCTCTTGTTTCTACTAAAAGAGCAGTTGCCCCATCCCTTAGAGTCTTTAAAAAGCTAGGCATACCCTCTTTGTTTTCAACACTTCTAAGTCCAGCTCTATCCATGATTTCAGCCGCATTGACATTTTGACGGCATTTGATTTTTAAAATCTTCACAGCTTCACATGCATCTTTTATGTTTTTAAAAATCATCAATGAGCTGGCTTTATCTTTGTACTCTGGTACTGTTTTGTAAGTTATATCTTTTATAAAGCCTAGAGTTCCCTCACTTCCTATCATGAGGTGCGCTATTATGTCTATTGGGTCTTCAAAATCAACGAGAGCATTCAAAGAGTATCCGCAGGTATTTTTAATTCTAAATTTTCTTACGATTTTATCATGTAAAGTTTTATTGTTTCTGATTTTAAAAGCAAGATTTTCTATGCTTCTTATGAGCATGCCGTGAGTGTTTACAAAGTTTGCTCTACTTTTTTTATCACCCGTATCGAGCTCGCTTCCATCAAAAAAAACTATCTTTAAGCTGTGAAGTGTTTTGTATGAGTTATCCGCTATACCACAGCACATTCCACTTGCATTATTGGCTGCGATTCCTCCTATCATAGCACAGCTAATACTAGCAGGGTCTGGACCTATCTTTTTGCCAAATGGGAGCAAAAATTCATTCGCATCAGCTCCTACTACTGAAGGCTCAAGCGTGACTAGAGAGTAGTCTTTGTTTATCTTTTTGCCTCTCCAATCCCTTGAAGTGACTATCAAAATCGAATCTGTAATAGCCTGACCAGAAAGGCTAGTTCCGGCCGCCCTAAATACAACTGGCAAAAAAAGAGAAGAAGAGAGTTGTAAGATTTGTGAAACCTCATCTGAATTGTCTGCCCAAATCACTATCTTTGGCACTAGTCTATAAAAAGATGCATCTGTCCCATATGCTATCAAATGCAAAGGATCAGTAAACACCCTTGTATCTGGAATTATGCCTTTTAACTTCTCGTAAAATTGAAGGTAAGAACCAAAAAGTCTCATAATTTTGCCCTCTTTTACCTAGTTATTCTAGACATTTTTACACTTCTTTTCTGTGTGGTATTTATGGCGTATCCTTATACTGCAACAAGTCTATTAAACCATAGCCACACAAATCTTCATAATCTTACATTCTAAAACCTTAAAACAAACATAAAAAAAACTTTTTTAAAGTTGGCATGTATATGACATGGATTAGGTAAGAGTATATTAACAAAATATTGAGTATACTTCAAAAATTAGTTCTATCACAAAGGTGTAATTATGACAATAACTCTTATCAAAGTATTTAGAATACTAGGAATCATACTTTTTATATTAATTGGATGTGGTGAGCAAAAAACGACAGTAACAGATGTAAAAAAACAATCATCCACAATCAAAATAGAACCACAAACAGCGGTGAAAATAGAGACACATGGAAAGTTCTAAATCAAGAATACTTCTCAAAGTATAAAAAACTCTTTTGGGTTTTTTAGCAATGCTCCATGCTCTGCTATGGCCTCACCCATTGTATTATACCTTTCAGTAAACTTCGGATTATCATAGGATATATTGTCGTCAATAATCTCAAACGCCATAGTTTCATATACCTTTTTTTCATCGTCACCTTCAAACCAAGAGTGACGAACATTCATACTGATAGTAGATACCAGAAATTCCCTATCATCAACTTTTAGTATATTTTTTAACTCCAGATCTCTCATGTAAATCCTTCATAAGTATTTCAATTCTGTATGGAAATTATGGCACAAATAATATTAAATTGCAAATTGTAACATCAAGGATTCATACTTAATCCTTGATGTTATTTATCTATTAAATTAACATTTTACTTCAGAATTTTTTCTATCATAATACCACCAATTTAGTATTAGGCAAAAGACATAATATGCCACAAAACCATAAAGTGCGTACTCGGCATGTCCTGCTTTTATCTGCTGACCAAATAGTTTTGGCATGATAAAAGCACCGTAAGCAGCTATTGCTGCGGTCCAACCTAGTACTGGTCCAGCTTGTATTTTATTAAATATGTAAGGTACGCTTCTAAAAGTAGAACCATTACCAATTCCAGTACCAGCAAACAAAAGCATGAAGCCGATGAAAAAAGGCCACCAATACACAGTTGGGTCAGATGCATTTCTAGCTTGGATTACAAAATAAGCAACACCTAAAGCAGAGACTATTTGCAGTACTGTACTCCATGCAGTAACTTTTGATCCGCTACCAACTTTATCAGCTAGCCATCCGCCAACTGGTCTTATTAGCGCGCCCACTAAAGGTCCTAAAAATGCATATGTGAAAGGATTTATTGTTCCGCCAAATACATCTTGGATGAGTTTTGGAAATGATGCTGCATAACCTATAAAGGAACCAAATGTCATTGTGTATATAATCGTCATAATCCAAGTATGTTTATTGCTAAATATTGCAAATTGTTTGTTTAGATTATCTTTAAGCTGAGCGGGAGAAAGAAATTTCATCAATATAAGCGTAACTATAACTACGGTTGGCAGAACAATCCACATATTTATATGTAGCCCTATTAACATATATCCGCCGATTGCTGAAGATATAACTCCGAATATTAGCATGATTATAATTTTTGTAAATTCACCAGCATAATTACCTATATCAGGAGTTGCTATTTTCAAATTGTTCATACCAATAAATGCTATAGCTGTCACTACCAATAGAAGTGGAACCCAAATCCAAGCAGCATCTTGTATATAAATTATTTTATCAGAGTTTGGCATACTCATACCAGCACTAAATGCGCCACTAGCAAGCACAATAGGTATCAGAAATTGCATTACACTAACGCCTAAATTACCAAGACCGGCATTTAAACCCAAAGATGTTCCTTGAACTCGTTTTGGGAAAAAATAACTGATGTTTGACATTGAAGACGAAAAGTTTCCACCGCCAAAACCAGATGTTGCAGCAAGCATTGCTAGCACAGCATAAGAAACATTTCTATCGCCCATCGCCCATCCAGCACCAAGAGCTGGAATAAGCAGGAGTGCGGTTGTTAAAAATATAACATTTCTTCCTCCGCCAACTCCTATCAAAAATCCACTTGGTATTCTCAATGTTGCTCCCGAAAGTCCAGCTATAGCTGGTAGTGTCCATAGCATTGAGTTAATATTTGCCCAATCTGCTGGAGTCTGAGGATTCATGCCAAGAGTAAAACCCATTCTTTTCATTTGCACGATCAGCATTCCCCACATTAGCCACACAGAAAAAGCTAACAAAAGTGCAGGGATAGAAATCCACAAATTTTTATTTGCAATTTTCTTCCCTTCACTATTCCAAAATTGTTCGTCTTCCACATCCCAATTCATTATATTAATTGCCATCTTATGCCTCCTTTGACATTGTTTGTATATAGTCTAGTTCTTCTTTTGTGAGATTATTATGTGCATATGTAAAGATGATAGTGTTTTCTCTATAAATATGTACTTTTAATAGCTCTATCAACTCTTTTGACTTACTGATTGTAGTATCAAGTATAATCATCCTTGATGTCTCATCAGGTATCCTTGAAAATAGTGCAAAAAAGTTAAATACAACAGCAGCAAGTTGAATAAACTGACTGTGTTCATCCTCTAATACATCAATAGCATTAAAATTCTCTTTTCCTTTCGAGTGACTACCCTCTTCATTCATTTTTTTACTGATAATAGGGAAGAGTTCTTTTTCTTCTTTTAGATTGTGCACTCTTATCTCTTCATCAAAATATTCAAAGAAAGTCCTTAATTGCTTATCTATCTCTCTATCAATTTTTCCACCTTCTATTTGAATGATTGTCTCTTCAAAATCACTAACTTTTTCGGAAAACTCATCATGCTCATCTCTTAGAACTTGCAAAAAATTATGCATACTCTCGTATGGAATCTCCTCATCAATTTTTGGCGGATTATAGGCTTCTGGAGGAGAAAATGGGGAAGCCTCATCTCGGGTTATATTCATTTCTGCATTCATCTAAATTTTCCTTTCATTGGATATATCTTTTAGTAGCCACCACATACAAACAACTGATAGCAGTAGAGTAAACAGCCATGCACTTGACCAAACACCAGTAAATTTGAGAAGATAACCTAGCACTATTGGAATAAAAAATCCACCAAGACCTCCCAATACGCCTACAACTCCACCTACCATACCGACATCCTGTGGGTAATGCTCTGGAATATATTTGTAAACAGCTGCTTTTCCTATACCCCAGGTAGAACCAATAATAAATGCTAAAAATGCAAAAATCCATACATTGGCCTGAA